>JAFDER010000591.1 GCA_019310245.1 Deltaproteobacteria bacterium | reverse complement strand
CCTCGCGAGCCTCCGCGAGCTCTACGGTTTCGTGCCGCAGGAGGTCTTTCTCTTCTCGGACACGATCGAGAGCAACATCGCCTTTGGAACTTCAGTCGAGCAAGCCGAGGACGACGCCATCGCCGCCGCGGCGAAGCTGGCCGCCTTCGACGAGGAGGTCGCCGGGTTTCCCGACGGGTACGAGACCATGCTCGGCGAGCGCGGCATCAACCTCTCGGGCGGGCAGAAGCAGCGCTGTGCCATTGCGCGCGCCATCCTGAAGAACCCGGCGATCCTCATCCTCGACGACGCCCTCTCGGCCGTGGACACGCGCACCGAGGACAGGATCCTGGAGAACCTGAAGGAGGCGGTCCGGGGCCGGACCGTCATCATCGTTTCCCACAGGGTCTCGGCGGTGCGCCACGCCGACCAGATCCTCGTGCTCCGCGACGGCGTCATCGAGGAACGGGGCGTTCACGACGAGCTGGTGCGGGCCGGCTGGCTCTACGCCGACATGGTCGAGCAGCAGCGGCTCAAGAGCGAGATCGAGGTGATCTGAATGACGGCTCTCGAAGAGGACAAGGTCACGACCCGCCAGCTGGACAGGAGGCTCTTCTGGCGCCTCTTCCGGCTCGGGCACCCCTACCTTCACCTCATCGCCGCCGCCTTCTTCTTCATCCTCCTCGGCACGGCCAGCACCCTGGCCGGGCCGATCGTCATCATGCGGGCCATCGACGATCACGTCGCCACAGGCGACATGCACGGCCTCACCGTCATGGCCCTCGTCTACCTGGGCCTGCTCACCATCGAGTTCCTGGCTTACTTCCTCCAGACTTACTGCACCGGGATGCTGGGCCAGAAGGTGATGTACGACCTGCGCGGACAGATCTTCGACCACCTGCAGACGCTCTCCATCCCCTACTTCGACCGCAATCCCGTGGGCCGCATCATCACGCGCGTGACCAACGACGTGGAAAACCTCAACCAGCTCTTCACGCAGGGGATCGTCACGATCTTCGCCGACATCTTCATCATCGCCGGCATCATCGCCGTCATGGTCTACTACGCGCCCACACTCGCGCTCTGGTCCTTCACCGTGCTACCGCTGCTCGTCGTCGCGACCTTCGTCTTCCGCCACAAGGTGCGCAAGGGCTTCGACGCGATCCGCGTTCTCCTGGCCCGCATCAACTCCAACCTGCAGGAGAACATCACGGGCATGAAGACGGTGCAGCTCTTCCGCAGGGAGACGCGCAGCTTCGACATCTTCGCCCGCATCAACCGGGAGCACACGCAGGCGCACGAGCGCACGATCCTCTACTTCGCCCTCTTCTTCCCCATCGTGGACATCCTCTCCGCGGCCGCGCTGGCCCTCGTCATCCTCAAGGGGGGCGCGGCGATCGGGGCCGGCGCCCTCACATTCGGCGTGGTCTTCGCCTTCATCCGCTACCTGGAGATGTTCTTCCGGCCCGTCTCCGACCTCGCCGAGAAGTACAACATCCTCCAGTCGGCCATGGCCTCGTCGGAGCGGATCTTCAAGCTCCTCGACAAGCGGCCCGAGGTGCGCGACCGCGTGGGCGCGAAGGAGCTCGACGGACCGGTGGAGAGCGTGGCCTTCGAGAACGTGGTCTTCGGCTACAACGCCGACAATCCCGTGATCCGCGACGTCTCCTTCAGCGTGGACAAGGGGCAGAGAGTGGCCCTCGTGGGGCACACGGGCGCGGGCAAGTCGACGGTCATCAACCTGCTCTCGCGCTTCTACGACCTCCAGGGCGGCCGCATCACGGTGAACGGCACCGACATCGGCGATCTCACCCAGCGGTCGCTGCGGTCGCGCATGGCCGCCGTACTCCAGGATCCCTTCATCTTCTCGCGGACCATCGCCGAGAACATCCGGCTCGGCGAGGAGCGCATCTCGCTCGACCAGATGCGGGAGGCGGCGCGGATCGTCAACGCCAACGGCTTCATCGAGGAGCTGCCCGATCGCTACGACACCATGCTCGTCGAGCGCGGCGAGAACATCTCCACGGGGCAGAAGCAGCTCGTCTCATTCGCGCGGGCCATGGCGTTCGATCCGGACCTCCTGATCCTCGACGAGGCCACGGCCAACATCGACACCGCCACGGAGGCCCTGATCCAGGCGGCCATCGCCGAGCTGACGCGCAGGCGGACGTCCATCATCGTCGCCCACCGCCTGTCCACCATCCAGAACGCCGACAAGATCATCGTCCTTCACCACGGCCGCAAGGTGGAGGAGGGAAACCACAACGAGCTCCTCACGCAGCGCGGTCTCTACCACCGCCTCTACCAGCTGCAGTACAAGGAGGAGCTGATCCGCAAGAGAGGGATTGCAAGCCAAGGGAGGTGACGTAAT
>JAFDER010000151.1 GCA_019310245.1 Deltaproteobacteria bacterium | reverse complement strand
TCCTTGCCCGCGAACTCGGCGGGGATGACGGGCTTGATCACCTCCTCGATCATGGCCTCCTTGATGGTGGCGTGCTCCACGTCCGGGCTGTGCTGGGTCGAGACGACCACGGCGTCCACGGCCCTGGGTCGGTCGCCATCGTACTCCACCGTGACCTGGCTCTTGCCGTCGGGCCTGAGGAACGCGATCTTGCCCTGCTTGCGCAGGTCGGTCAGCCGGCGCGTGATCCTGTGCGCCAGCATGATGGGGAGCGGCATGAGCTCCGGGGTCTCCGTGCACGCGTACCCGAACATGAGCCCCTGATCGCCCGCGCCCTGCTCGTCGTACAGCCCCTCGCCCTCGGTGACGCCGAGCGAGATGTCGCCGCTCTGCTTCTCGATCACCGTGATGACGGCGCAGGTGCGCCAGTCGAATCCCATGTCCGAGCTGTCGTAGCCGATCTCGCGGATGGTCTCGCGGACCACCTTCGGCATGTTCACCCACGTGGTCGTCGTGATTTCGCCAGCGATGATGGCCATCCCGGTTTTGACCAGCGTCTCGCACGCCACGCGGCATGCCGGGTCATCGGCCATGCATGCATCGAGGATCGCGTCGGAGATCTGGTCGCAGATCTTGTCCGGATGCCCCTCGGTCACGGATTCCGATGTGAACAGGTAGCTCGACATCTTCTCGCTCCATCTGATGGGTGAGAGATACCCGTAATGTACCACCGGGACGATGTCAACAACGGCCCAGATTGCGCCCGGGCGGCGCTGTGGTACCCTGTGGCCCGTGAGCACGCTCGACGCGATCTTCATCGGGGCGGAGTACGAGGAGAACCTCTCCTCGCGCACCATGGCCTCCGTCGCGCGCCACGAGGGATTCTCGTCCGGGATCCTCGGCTTCAACACGGATCGCGAGACGCCCATCGTCCTGGCCTCGATCCTCGAGGCGAGACCTGCCCTCGTGGGCCTGTCCATGGCCTTCCAGCACCGCGCCCTCGAGTTCCTCCGCCTGGCCGATGCCCTGCGCAACGAGGGCTACGACGGACACATCGTTGTCGGCGGACACTTCCCCACGGCCACGGCGTCCGAGGTCATCCGCCGTCACTCCTGCGTCGACACCGTGATCTCGTTCGACGGCGAGAGGCCTCTGGCGATGCTGCTCGCCAGGCTGGATGCACCGGCGCGGTGGGCAGAGGTGCCGGCGCTGACCTTCAGGGATGCATCGGGAGATGTGAGGTCCACTCCCCCCGAGCCCGTGCCGCGCGATCTCGATTCCCTCCCCCTGCCGATCCGCGACGACCCGCTCACGCCGCACATGGGCCAGCCGTTCACCACGCTGTGCGGCAGCCGCGGCTGCTACGGCAACTGCAGCTTCTGCGCCATCAACAGCTACCACCGCGGCCGGCCGGGGCCGCGCCTCCGGTTCCGCACGCCGGAGAGCATCGCGCGGGAGATGGCCTCGCTCTACCACGAGAAGGGCGCACGGATCTTCTGCTTCCACGACGACACGTTCTTCCTGCCGAACAAGGGGCGCATGCGCGCGCGCATGGACGAGCTGGCCGATCGCCTCGACGCCCTCGGCGTCACGGGACGCTTCGCTCTCGTGGCCAAGGCGCGCCCCGACGCCCTGGATCCCGGGCTGCTGGCCCACCTGCGCGAGCGCATCGGCCTCATGAGGCTCTACATCGGCGTCGAGAACTTCTCGAGGGCCGGCCTCGAGCACCTGAACAGGCGCGTGGACCGCGAGCAGGTTGACCTGAGCCTGTCCTCGTGCGCCACGTCGGGCGTGTACGGCTGCTACAACCTGCTCATCTTCGAGCCCGATGCGCGCCTCGAGGACATGGACGAGAACCTGGCCGGGATGCGGAAGTTCTCCTCGATCCCGGTCAACTTCTGCCGCGCCGAGGCCTACAACGGAACGGCCTTGCACACGATGCTCCAGAAGCAGGGCCGCCTCAGGGGCAACTACCTCGCCTCGGACTACGACATCGCGGATTCGCGCATGGAGATGCTCTTCCGCATCGTCTATCAGGCGTTCAAGGACCGCAACTTCGCCTCCGACGCCCTGGCCAACCTGAACATGAGCCTGGGCTACGAGCTGCAGCTGCTCCTGCACTTCTGCGAGCCGGATCCCGACCTCTCCGAGGCCGAGGCCGAGACCAACGCCATGATGAAGCGCATCAACGAGAACTCCCTCGAGCGTCTCACCGAGGCCGTCGAATTCGTACGCAAGGGTCACTGGAAGGATCCAAGGGGGTGCATGGACTTCACGGTGGAGCTCGCCCAGAAGGTGAACTTCCAGGGCGCCGAGCTGCATACGCAGGTCCTGGACCTGCGCCGCCACCTCCAGGACCTGTCCATGCGCCTGCTGTCCGCCGAGCCGTCCGGGGAAACTTCCTCGCAGCAGGCGGCGATGAAGGAGTCGTGAGCGATACCGGACGCACGCTGCCCCCCACGCCGCGCAAGCTGCGGCAGGCCCGCCGCAAGGGCGACGTGCCGCGAGCCCGCGACCTGGGCGCCGCGGCCTCCTGGATCGCCGTGTGCTGCGTGCTGGCCTTGAACGCTCCGCGAGCCGTCTCGTCCCTCGGATCCCTGGCCGCCCGGGCTTTCACCACCACGCCGTCGCAGCACGAGCCCTCCCTCGCGGGGCTCGTTCCCCTGGCGTTCGAATCGCTCGCCGCGGCCCTGCTCCCGCCGCTCGTCGCCTGCTTCGCCGCGGTCCTTCTCGCCGGCTTCCTGTTCACGGGCCCCACGTTCTCCTGGTACGCCGTTGCGCCGCGCCTCGACCGCCTCGCCCCGGCCGCGGGCCTGAAGCGCCTCTTCTCCGGCCGCAGGCTCTTCACCTGCGGCCGCGACGTCGTCAAGCTCGCGCTCGTGCTCGTTCTCGGCGCCCTGGCCCTGCGCTCCGCGATCCGCCCGGCGTTCGCCGCCCCATCCCTCGATCCCGCCGCCGCCGGCATCGTCATGCGCGTCACTCTCGTGAACTTTGCCTCGATCATCGGCGCCGGCGCCGTCGCCTTCGCGTTCCTCGACGTGGCCTGGTCGAGGCACTCGTGGCTCGCGCGCCAGCGCATGACCCAGCGCGAGCTCAGGCAGGAGCTGCGCGAGACCGAGGGCGACCCGTCCCTTCGCGGAGCGCGCCGCAGGCAGCACCGGGAGATTGCCGAGCACCGCATGATCGATGACGTGCGCCGCGCCACCGTGATCCTCGTCAACCCCACGCACGTCGCCGTGGCGCTGCGATGGGACGAGGACGGCATGGACGCTCCCACGGTCGTCGCTACGGGAAGTCGCGCTCTGGCCCGCCGCATCATCCGCGAGGCGCGCCGCTCGGCCGTGCCCGTGATCCACGACGCACCACTCGCGCGCACCCTCGTGGATCTCGAGCCCGGCGAGGTGATTCCCGAGGATCTCTACGAGGCCGTGGCGGCCGTCCTGCGTGCCCTGGCCGACGACGAACGGGCGGTTCCCTAGCGTCACCGGCGGATGGTATCCTGAGCGGCCATGGCGAGATCAGGCACAGATGACGGCATGCTCGGCTCGTTCGCCGTGCCGCTGCGCCTCGTGGGCCTGTTCACGTACAGGATTCCGCCAGGACTCCAGGCGCGCGCCCGGCCCGGCATGCGCGCGCTGCTTCCCGTGGGCCGGGGTTCGCGCGTCGGGTATCTCGTCGAGACGGGCGTGAGGCCCACCCTGAGCCTCGACCGCGTCCGCGACGTCGAGCGCTTCCTCGGCGACGCACCCGCGTTCGAGCCCTCCCTTTTGCGGGTGCTCCTCGACGCGGCGCGCTACTACCATCATCCCGAGGGGCTCGTGCTCGAGACCGCCCTGCCCCCCGACCGCGCGTCGGCCGGTCCGGTCCGCTACGTCCTGACCACTGCCGGCCGCCGCGCTCTCGACGCCGGCGTGAAGCAGGAGCTCGACGGCCGGGTTCTCGGGCTGATCGCCGGCGGCGCCAAGACGCTGGTCCAGCTCGCGAGGCACGTGCCGCTCATCGGGCTGCCGAAGATGGAGGAGCTCGTCGTGCGCGGGCTCGTAGCGGAGGACGAGAAGGGGGTCAGGAGGGGCACGCGCCTGCTGAAGCTCGTGCGGCTGCCGGGCGAGGGCGAGAGGCCCGCGGGCAAGGTGGGCAGGCAGGTGCTCGAGGCTCTCGAGCGCAAGGACGGCGTTGCGCTCTCCGCCCTGAGAAAGAGCCTGCCCGTCTCGGACGCATCCGTGCGCACCCTCGTCAAGAGGGGATTTGTGAGCGTGCAGATCAGCGACGCGGCCGACAGGCTCGATGCCGGCGCACCGATTCCCGAGCAGTACGCGCACCCGCCCGAGAAGCTCACGGTCCACCAGCGCGAGGCCGTGGCCGCGGTGAACAACGCCGTGGCCACGGGTGGGTTCCGGCCGTTCCTGCTCCACGGCGTGACGGGCAGCGGCAAGACGGAGGTGTACCTGAGGGCCATCGGATCCGTGCTCGCCAAGGGGCGCTCCGCCGTCGTTCTCGTGCCGGAGATCGCGCTCACTCCCCAGGTCGTGGCCATGTTCCGCTCGCGCGTGGGCGAGGAGATCGCCGTGCTCCACAGCGCGCTTGCGCCGGCGCGCCGTCGCGCCATGTGGGAGGCCATCCGCAGCGGAAGGAGGAGGGTCGTCATCGGAGCGCGATCCGCCGTGTTCGCGCCCGTCGCGAATCCTGGCATCTTCATCGTGGACGAGGAGCACGACTCCTCCTTCAAGCAGGGCGAGGGGTTCCGCTACTCCGCCCGCGATCTGGCTCTCCTGCGGGCCCAGAGGCAGGGGGCAGCGGTCATCCTCGGCTCCGCCACGCCGGCGATCGAGACCTACCGCAACGCGATGAAGGGCAAGCTGTCCCTGCTGACGTTGCCCGAGAGAGCCACGACCCAGCCGCTGCCCCAGGTCCAGGTGGTGGATCTCAGGGTCAAGCGCGCCGGCCCGGCCGGCCAGGGGTACATCTCGCAGGTCCTCTACGAGGCCATGAAGGAGGCGCTCGGCGACGGCGGGCAGGTGATCCTGTTCCTCAACCGCAGGGGCTTCGCGCCGAGCGCCACGTGCACGGCCTGCGGCGAGCCCGTTCGCTGTCCCTCCTGCTCGGTGGCCCTGGTGCATCACAGGTACACGGGCAGGCTCTCGTGCCACTACTGCGGCCACAGCCGGGACGTGCCTGCCGCCTGTCCCTCCTGCAGCGCCGACGGAGAGAAGCTCGAGCTCAAGGGGCCGGGGACGGAGCGGATCGAGCAGATCGTCGGAGATCTCCTCCCCTCCGCCCGGATCCTGCGGATGGACAGCGACGTGGCCTCCGGCGCGGCGGCCGAGCCCATCCTCGCCGCCATGCGCGAGGGCGAGGCGGACGTGCTCGTGGGCACGCAGATGGTGACCAAGGGCCACGATCTGCCGCGGGTGGCGCTCGTGGGGGTGGTGCGCGCCGACATGGGCATGGGGATGCCCGATTTCAGGGCCGCGGAGCGCACCTTCCAGCTGCTCACCCAGGTGGCGGGCCGGGCCGGTCGCGGGGATTCGCCCGGCAAGGTCGTGCTGCAGACCTACAATCCGGAGCACCCCTGCCTTGCCGCGGCCCGCGAACAGAACTACGGCGCGTTCTTCGGCTGGGAGATCGAGAACCGCCGGGCCACGGGCTACCCGCCGTTCACGCACCTGGCGCTGATCCGGTTCTCGGGCAAGGACGAGCAGAGCACGGCAAAGGCCGCGGGCGAGGTGGACTCCATGCTCTCCGGCGGCTCCGTGCGCGTGCTCGGGCCCGTCCCGTCGCCGCTTGCCAGGCTCCGCGGGCGCTACCGGTGGCAGATCCTCCTCAAGGCCGCGACGAGGAAGCAGCTCCATGATCTGCTCGGGGACGTACCGGACGAGGCCTGGGCGCGCTCGATGGGGGTGCGCCTCAGGGTTGACGTGGACCCCGTGGATTTTCTGTGAGGGGATTTGCTGCCGCTTCGCCCATTTGACATGAGTGGTATTTGTCGTTATGGATCCCGAGAGTATGCTCCTTTCGTGGAGGAAAACCGATGCCTGCCAGAGACGAAGTCTCTGAATCGCCACCCAGACGCGCCAAGCAAAGCAAGGTCAAGGGAAGCGTCGTCATCCTCTCCAACCGGTGCAAGGGGTGCTCGTTCTGCGTCGAGTTCTGCCCCACCGATGCGCTCGATATGAGCAGGTTCATGAACGAGAAGGGCTACCACTTCCCGGAGCTTGCCCGGCCGAAACAGTGCAACGGGTGCGATCTTTGCGGGATGCTCTGTCCTGATTTCGCGATATATGGTTACTTCGAGAGGCGCAAGAAGAAGAGGTAGGCTCCTGGCATCTGGCGGTGGGACCATGCAGAGATCCAGACCCCTGGGCGTGCTCACGGGGAATCACTTCATCAACGGCGACACGGCATGTGCCGAGGGCGCCATCGCGGCCGGTTGTCGGTTTGCCGCCGGCTACCCGATCACGCCCTCCACCGAGATCGTGGAGCACCTGGCCCGCCGCTTCCCGCTCGTGGGCGGGCTGTTCATCCAGATGGAGGACGAGCTGGCCTCCTCCATCTGCCTGATCGGAGCGGTCTGGGGCGGCGCCAAGGCCATGACCGTCACGTCAGGTCCGGGCATGAGCCTGATGCAGGAGCACATCGGCTTCGCCGTGATGACGGAGACGCCCTGCGTGATCGTCAACGTCCAGCGCGGAGGCCCCTCCACCGGGCTGCCCACGCTTCCGGGCCAGCAGGACGTCATGCAGGCCCGCTGGGGTTCTCACGGCGACTACGAGATCGTGGCGCTCGTGCCCAACTCGCCGCAGGAGTGCTTCGACCTGACCATCGAGGCGTTCAACATCGCTGAGAGGTACCGCACGCCCGTCATCCTGCTCATGGACGAGGCCGTGGGGCACATGCTCGAGAAGGTGGTCATCCCCGAGGCGAGCGACGTCCAGCTCCAGGGACGCAAGTTCACCGTCACGCCTCCCGGGGAGTACTGGCCCTACCGCGTCACCGACGACAAGGTGCCCTGCATGGCGCCCGTGGGCCACGGGTACAACTTCCACATCACGGGCCTGACCCATGACGAGAGGGGCTACCCGTCCATGAACGCGGAGGCGCAGGAGAAGCTCGTGATGAGGCTGGTCACGAAGATCACCGACAGCGAGGAAGCGCTCCGGCTGTACGATCTCGACCACGCGGACGAGCCCATCCTCGTCATCAGCTACGGCATCACCTCCCGCGTGGCCCACAGGGCCATCACGAGCGCCCGGCAGGACGGCCTCGGGGTCGGCCACCTGAGGCTCAAGACCATCTGGCCGTTCCCCGAGAAGCTCCTCATCTCGATCCTGGACGAGGGCGCCGTGAAGCACATCGTGATGCCCGAGATCAATCTCGGGCAGCTCGTCCTGGAGGTGCAGCGGGTCGTCGCGGGCCGCGTCCCCATCACGCACGTGCCTCACGCGGGCGGCGCGGTGCACCACCCGCAGGTCATCCACGACGTTCTCAAGGAGGTGGCGAGATGAAGGCAGAGCCTCCGTTCAGACGCAATCCCGTCGAGAGCCTCGTGCGATCCGAGCGCATGCCGCACATCTGGTGTCCGGGCTGCGGAATAGGCACGAGCGTCAACTGCTTCGCGAGGGCCCTGGAGAAGTCGAAGATCGACAGGGACAAGGTGGCGATCGTCTCCGGCATCGGGTGCACGGGCCGCGTGGCCGGGTACCTGGAGTTCGACTCGTTCCACACCACCCACGGCAGGGCCATCCCGTTCGCCATCGGACTGAAGATGGCCAACCCGGAGCTGCACGTGA
>JAFDER010000150.1 GCA_019310245.1 Deltaproteobacteria bacterium | reverse complement strand
GGCAACGTGCGCAGGGCCGCCTCGCTGGCCGGTGTGAACACCGTCACCATGTACCGCCTGCTCAAGAAGAGGGGCCTGAGGCTCGATCGGCGCGTCAGCGGGTGATCAGGCCCAGCCGCCGTCGATGATCGAGGTGGCGCAGTCCACGATCGCGTCCTCGGGGGAGCGGTACTCGAGGCCCAGCTCGGAGGAGAGCTTCTCGCCCGAGACGTTGCGGAAGCGGCCCAGGCTCGTTCGCAGGAGGTGGAAGGAGAGCTGCTTCGAGAACAGGGCGCCCACCCAGGCCATCAGGTCCGGGATGCGGCGGGTGGGGATCTTCCTGTCGGAAAAACGGGTTGCGAGCGTCCGCGCCACGTCGCGGGTCCAGACGGTGGTGGCGTTGCAGATGTAGCGCGCAGAGGGCCTCTCGGCCTCGAGGGCGAGCACGTGCGCCTCGGCCACGTCCCGCGCGTCCACGAGCGGCATGGAGATGCGCGGCCAGCCCGGGATCCGGCCCCGGAGCATCTGCCGCACGAGTGCCGGGCTCGAGCGCAGGTGGATGCGCGCGAGCACGGGGCCCAGGACGAACCCGGGGTTGATGGACACGAGCTCGAACGCGTCTTTGCTCTGCTCGCGGATCTTCAGGGCCTCGCGCTCGGCCAGGGTCTTGGAGAGGTAGTAGGGCTCGCTGTCCAGCGTCGAGGACTCGTTCCAGTCGTCCTCGGTGAACACGTGCGAGTCCGGGATGGTGTGGTCGATGACCGCAGCGACGGACGATGTCTGGACGACGCGCCCGACGGTGGACGATCGCGCAGCGCCCTCGAGCACGGTGCGTGTGGCACCCACGGCGACGTCCACGATCTCGCGCTGAGGATCCCGAGCAGCGAGCCTCGTGGCGGATGCCGCGTGGACCACCGCGTCGCAGCCCTGCGCGGCGTCGTCGAAGCTGCCCGGCCGCGTGAGATCTGCGGACATGAGCTCCACGTTCCCCATGGACTTCAGGTGGTCGGTCCTGGCCGGGTCGGCGGCGTCGCGCACCACGGCGCGCACGCCGTGCCCATGCCCGAGCAGGGCCTTGACGACGTGGCTTCCCACGAATCCGCTCGCGCCCGTGACGGCGACGAGCATTTTCTTCTCCTCTGCCATGGGCCGAGAGTAGCGAATGTCCTGGCCCGGATGCAACCGGGGTGGACGGGGAGCCCATGATCGGCCTGCCGGAAAGTCCCATGATTGCAGGTGGTTGTATCTTCCCTGCTGCGTGGGTGCGGGTTTTATTTGTGCCAGACGGGGATATGTGGCATCAAGATCCCATGATGGGCGAGGCGGAGGTTGGCGAGGACAGGAAGACCCGGCTCTTACGATTCCTGATCATGTGCCTCAAGGAGCGCGCCGACGCATTCGGGATGCGGCCGGACAGGGAGGGTTACGTCTCCCTGATGGACCTGATGGGTGCGATTCTCGACGAGCCGGATTTCTCCTGGGTGACCGTGAACGACGTGGAGGCGGCCGTCGAGTCATCGAAGCCGCGGATCTTCGAGATCCGGGGCAGGAGGATCCGCGTCCTCGGCGCCGGGCGGGGAGGCGACGGCAAGTCCAGGCGTCGTCGTCGGAAGCCGAGGAAGCAGAAGCCAAGACCGGAGGCGGGAACCCAGCAGGCCCACGGGAATGCCGCCGGGGGGCAGCAGGCGTCGTCCGATCAGCCCGCCGGCAAGAAGAAGAGGCGGCGCCGTCGCAGGAAGAAGAAGCCGCAGGCAGACCAGCCCAAGCCCCATTGAAAATCAAGGTCGGTGTGATAACGTCGGGACGATATGTCCCTTGAGAAGCGCAAACGCGTCGGCGGATTCGCCTACAGCCTGGGATGTTACCCGGTGCAGGACTTCCCCCAGGACGAGGGGTACACCGTGGGGGCGGCGCCGCAGGAAGGCGAGTTCGGGTCGAGGTTCGAGTACGAGGTCCTGGTCAGCGTCGACCGGCTCGTGGACCTCATCGTGCGCCTCACCGCCCTCCTGCCCGACGAGGTGTTCTTCATCCTGGAGTCCTATCCCCGCAGGAGCGAGACGCGGCGCGTCTACCTGACGGACTCCACGTACAAGCGCACGGAGTTCGCCCGGTGCATGAAGCGCTTCGAGAGGTTGTGGAAGGACGAGGGATTCGTCTCGTTCGGGGCCTTCTCATACGACCCCGCCGTCGAGATCTTCCTCAACGAGCACAAATCGGTCATGATCTACACGCCGTACGCCGAGTCCACGGAGGAGATCCTGTCCGGCTTCGGTCTCGAGCGATTCGAGGTGCTCGAGCCCTACTACATGAATGTCGAGCACGTCCACAGCTCGGTGGCCGACGAGGATCTGGACGGCGAGACGATGCTGCTCAGGGAGCAGGTCGAGGCCGGCCTGTTCGCGCAGTACGACTTCTTTGACCAGACGCCCGTGCCTGGCGAGGACGACATCGAGCCGTACGATGCCGAGCCGGTCGAGGAGGAGTACATCGATGACGATGCACTTCCCTCCTGGTGCTGCCACGTGCACGGCAGGCTCGTGGTCGCCCCGGAGGGACGGCACCGCGACTTCCACCAGATCGTGTGCGTGGCCGCCCCGGACGAGGGCCTGGCAGCGGGCTGGGTGCGCGAGTGGCTGAGGGAGACCAACGCACGCATGGTCCGGATCAAGGAGCTCGAGCTCGTCGAGGCCTCGGAGGTCGATCCCCTCGTGCGTCCAGAGGGCTCGTACGTACAGGAGGGGATCTGGTACGAGTCCGAACGTGTGTTCCTCGGAGACGTATCCTGAGATAGATGAAGGATCGCGCCAAGGACTTCTTCAGCCGCAACCTGGAGGGCAAGAGCTTCCGGTCCGGCGAGATGAAGGACCGGTTCTCCGTCACCGGAAGTCTCTCGTCCATCCGCCGCAGGTCCAAGGGCATTCCCCCGTGGAGCAAGGGCGACCGGATCAAGGGCCGGTTCGAGGTCCACCAGGTGCTGGGCGGCCCCGGCAAGAGCGGCATGGGCGTTGTCTACATCGTCATCGACCTCGAGAGCGGCAACCCCTTCGCAGTCAAGACCCTGCAGGACTGGTGCTTCCGCGATGCGCGGGCCACGGCTCGCTTCGAGCGCGAGGCCAAGCTATGGACCGATCTGGAGAAGCACCCGAACATCGTCCGGGCGTTCTTCATCGAGCGGATCAGCTCGCGTCCGTACATCTTTCTCGAGTACATCTCGGGCGCCGACCTGTCGCGCTGGATCAAGCAGGGCCCCCTCGAGGTCCAGCGCGCCCTGCGCTACGCCGTCCAGGTGGCGCGGGCCATGATCCACGCTCGCACCAAGATCCCGGGGTTCATCCACCGCGACATCAAGCCGGCCAACTGCCTGCTCACCTCCGATGACACGCTCAAGCTCACGGACTTCGGCCTCTCGAAGGCCGTGGCCCACCTCCGCGAATCGTACGATCCCGTGGGTGGACGCCCGCCCGACACGACCGTGACCACGTACGTCTCGCAGGCAGGGAGGCGCGCCGGCACGCTGCCGTACATGGCACCCGAGGCCTTCACATCGAAGGCCGAGGTGGACATCCAGGCCGACATCTACTCCCTGGGCGTGACGCTTTACCGCATGCTCGCCTCGCGCCTGCCCTTCGAGGCGCGCAACGTGCGCGACTGGATGTTCCACCACCTGTTCACCCGGCCGCGCGATCTGTGCGATCTCAATCCCAAGGTGCCGCGCGACCTGCGCGCCGTGGTCATGAAGTGCATGGCCAAGAAGCCCGAGGACAGGTACTTGAGCTTCGAGGAGATCGAGTCGATCTTCTCCGAGATGCTCTGGGTGATGTTCGGCACGAAGATGCCACCCATCCCGAAGGGCGGCATGGAGGTGTGGGAGCTGTGCAACAAGGGGCTGAGCTACGAGAGGCTGGGCCGCAGCGCCGAGGCGCTCGAGTTCTTCGACCGCGCGCTCGAGATAAATCCCGATGATGCCGAGACGCTGTGCAACAAGGGTGTGGCTCTCGACAGCCAGGAGCGGGGGGGCGAGGCGCTCGAGTGCTACAAGAAGGCGCTCGAGATCAACCCCCACCTGACCGAGGCATGGACGAACCGCGGCATCCTCATGGACAGGATGGAGCGCTTCGACGATGCTCTGCGCTGCTACGAGCGGGCGGTCCACGAGAACCCGCGCTACATCGACGCCTGGATGAACAAGGGTGCCACCCTCGGGAGCCTGAGCCGCACGGAGGATGCGCTCGAGTGCTTCGAGGAGGCCCTGCGCATCAGCTCCGAGTACGCGGAGGGCTGGCTCATGAAGGGAGCGGCGCTGCTGGAGCTGGGCCGCAACGCAGAGGCGCTGACGTGCTTCGAACGTTCGCTCACCATCAATCCCGACATGCCCGAGTCGTGGAACGGCAAGGGCACCTCGCTTGCCGGGCTCGGCCGGCTCGACAAGGCCCTCAGGAGCTTCGAACGCGCGCTCGAGCTCAGCGCCGGCAACATCGAGTCACTGCGCGGCAAGGGCATGGTGCTCGTCGACCTGGACAGGCCGGGGGAGGCGCTCGTGTGCTTCGACGAGATCCTGGCGCAGGGCCATACCGACCTGGACGCCCTCGGATCCCGGGGCGCCGCGCTGGCGGCGCTGGGACGGGCCAGCGAGGCGCTCGACTGCTTCGACCAGGTGCTCGATGCCTGTCCCATCGACGCCGCCATGCTCAAGGTCAAGAGCGCCACCCTCTTCGAGACCGACAGGTTGTCCGAGGCCCTCGACGCCGTGGAGCGCGCCCTCGATCTCGTGCCGACGGACGAGGATGCCTGGCGCCGCAAGGCCGTGATCCTCGTGGGCATGGACCGGCACTCGGAGGCCCTCGACGCCTGCGACGAGGCCCTGCGCTACTCCCCCGACGACCCCGAGGCGTGGATGATCCGTGGAAACGCCGCCTCGGGCCTCGCCCTGTACGAGGATGCCTTGCACTGCTACGACCGGGCCCTCGAGCTCAGCCCCCGCGAGGCACGCTTCTGGCTCAATCGCGGCATGACGCTGTACATGATGCAGCGCGACGCCGAGGCCCGCGACTGCTTCCGCATCGCGCTCGAGCTCGACCCACGGCTCGGCGACCACGTCGCGCGCCTCGATATCGACCTCTCGGAAGTGAGCGAGTGATCAGGGCGTGACGGTGGGGTAGTCCGCGGCGTTCCAGGCGTCGATGCCGTCCAGCACGTTGTACACGCACAGGTGGCCATGGTCCACCAGGTACTGGGCCGACAGACCGCTGCGCGTGCCGTTCCGGCAGATGACGTAGATCGGCCTGTCGTCGGGCAGCGTCTCGTGGTCGTCGGCGAGGCCTCCGCTCATGAAGGGCATGACCACGGTCCCCTCGATGATGCCCGTGAGCGTCTCGTCCACCTCGCTCACTTCCACGAGCACGTAGGGATCCGGTTCGAGGGTGACGATGTAGAGATCGTGGACCGTGACGTCCGTGACGACGAGCCGCTCGCCGGTGGGGCATGGGCCGTCCGGGATCTCCACGGGTGCGTCGGATGCGTCCTCGGTGCGTGCGTCCCGCGGTGTCCCCGTGCCGCCGCACGCAGCCGACAGGAGGAGAGCCGTCAGCAGGGGGGTGAGGAATCTGGCCATGACCTTCATTTAACGGATCTGTCGGCGCAGTCAATCACCGGGATCAGTCGGAGCCCATCTCCTGGACGATCCTCTCGATGCTGATGGGGTTGTTGTAGGCGACGCGCATGTTGTCCGCGTCGATGAGTCCGATCCAGGGCACGGCCAGCGACATGGGCGTGTCCGCCAGGTACGAGGCTCCCTGCGAGTTGTCGAGATCGTGCGTCATCCACCCGAACGTCACGCCCTTGTCCTCGAAGTACGTCCGGGCCTGCGCCGCGCTGCTCGCTCCGTCGAGGACCCAGACCCACCTCGCCCCGTAGGTGTCGAAGTGGTCCTTCATCGCGACCAGCTCGCGGATGCGGCCCGGACAGTAGGGGCACGTTGGCGTGGCCAGGAACACCAGGATGGTCCTCACGCCGGGATCGCAGTGCAGCACCTCGAAGTCGGCCGGCAGGGTCTCCTCGGATCCCGCGACGGCCGACGGCCACGAGCAGGGGCCGACGATGCTGCCGATGCCGTCGAAGGAGTGGGGGCCTGGAGGGTAGGTGCACGGAACGTCATCCGCCGGGTCTGGGACGAGGTCGGGGGCCGGCTCCGCGGCCGGGTCGGACGCGGGCTCGGGCGCCGCGTCCGTCACGGCGTCCTCGCTGCCTCCGTCCGGGTCGCCGGGGGAGGTGTCCGCCGGAGCATCGGCCTCGGCGGTCGCATCCTGCACCGGCGAGCTGTCCGAGCAGCCGAGGAGGACCAGGACGCATGCCAGGCAGATCAGGCGCTTCATAGTTGACCTCTCGACTCCAGTATAGCCCACGATGTGAGTTTTGGCGAAGAGGAGGTGATCTCGGCGTGCTACTGAACCTCGGCGGTGAATCCGGTCGTGAGGGTGATTGTGGCGCCCAGCAGGGCGGCGCGCAGGTCGCCCGTGTAGTCCTCCTCGAACCAGAAGCAGGCGCCGCCGTACTCGGTGATGATCTCGCCGTTCGTGAGGGTGTGGGCGATCATCTCCGGCTCCGTGGCCTCCACGTCGTAGCTGCCCGTGTAGAGGATGTCGGCCTGCGCGATGGACCAGGAGGTCAGCACGCAGTTGGCCGTGGGCATGGCGAAGTCGCCTCCGAGCAGGAGGTTGATGTCGAAGTCGGGGTGACGCTCGGTGGTCTCGCCCGGGTCGGAGATGGTGCCGATGGTCGTCTTGGTGGTGGTGACCACGCTGTCGCAGATCTCCACGTCGCACGGGCGGTTCTCGTCGCTCGAGTCGCACTCGCCGGCGGACTCGTCGGGCAGGTGCGGCGTGCCGGCGCACTCGGTCGAGTTGACGCTCATGTGAACCTGGTGCGGCAGGTCCTGGAAGCGACGCTGCTCCAGCGTCACCGTGGGCGCGAAGACCTCGCTGGGGCACACGACCCAGGCCCGCGAGCAGTCCAGCGGC
The DNA here is from genome assembly GCA_019310245.1 of Deltaproteobacteria bacterium. Classification (GTDB taxonomy): domain Bacteria; phylum Myxococcota_A; class Polyangia; order DRWM01; family DRWM01; genus JAFDER01. Next base: position 771 of record JAFDER010000150.1, on the reverse strand, counting down.
AGGTCCACCGGGTTGCCGTCGTGGGTGAACGAGATGCTGCCCGACTCGCCCGTGATCGAGCCCGAGTAGACGCTGCCTCCGATGTCGATCTCCACGTCGATCCGGTCGTCGTACGTCACGTCCCAGTCGCCCTGCACGTCCGGCGCGGGGTTCGTGGAGAACCAGCGCTGCAGGCCCAGGCCGCACTGGCCAGGCCCCATGAACACGAATGCCGAGAGGAAGGCGACCATGACCGTCGCCATCCGGATTCCATCTGACTTCTTCAAGAGAACACCTCCATCTTCGCTGTCGAGCCCCAGGCTCCCCATGCCCGTGATTTTCAGATGTTACTTGATATCGGGGTGTGCGCAAGCGGTCAGTCGGCCCACTCGGTGGGGCAGCCGTGCGTGCCGCGCACGCCGTCCAGGCCGCGCGCGAGGAGGTGATCGCAGTGCTCACCGAAGAACGCGACCTGGCCCACGGTCACGTCCCCGCCGCAGGTCTCGACCCAGTCCCAGCCGGATTCGTGCTCCAGGCTCCGGAGAATGATCGCGTCGTCTGGCCGGACATGGAAGTTGACCATGTCGGGGTCGGGGATCCCCGAGCACTGCACGCCGATGTTGCAGTCGGCCACGTACCTCATGATGTCGCCCAGCGCCTCGTCGATCTCCTCGGGGTCGTCGACCGCGTAGTAGCGGCCCGTGCAGCCGTGCGTGGCCATGTTCTCGAGCACCCAGTGGTACTCGTACGTCCATCCCATCATGCCGAGCACGAACGTCTTGATCCCGGCCT
>JAFDER010000149.1 GCA_019310245.1 Deltaproteobacteria bacterium | reverse complement strand
CGGGCCGTCGGGAAACTCGACGCGCATGATCACCGTCGTGTCGTCGAAGAGCGGCGCGAGATCTCCGATGATCACCTGATCCGAGAAGCCCGTGAGCTGCCGCTGGGACGGGTCGGATGCGGCCAGGATCCCGAACCCGATGCGGGGGAAGAAGAGGAAGAGGAGGGCCGTCATGAAGTAGATGGGGATGGACAGGAGGGCCGTGGCGAGGAGGAAGCGGCCCGAGATGATGCGCCTCGATCGCAGGACCCTCTCCAGGTCCTTGAGCGACCGGCGGTTCTCGCGGTTCCAGTACTTTGCCTCGACCTCCCGGCGGATCTGTCCGAGGACCAGCATCCAGGGCGTGACGATCGTGTACATGATGAAGACGAGCGCGTAGCTCAACTCGGTGTACAGGATGGCCGAGACGATGAGGTGCATGAGGGAGAGGATGGCGATCTGGTCGTAGTCGCCCTGCTTCCTGCGGTTGAACAGCTTGTTGATCTGGAGGAACGCGGCGAACTGCACGGCGACGATCGGCAGGCTCTCTCCGGCCATCCACCGGACGAACTGCACGATGAAAACGGCGACGGTGAGGGCGTTCCAGAAGTTCGTGTAGCGCTTCGACGCGATGCGCCCGCCCTGGGCGAACCAGCTGGCCACGAGGAGGACGCCGACGGCGGCCGATCCGGGGAGCGTGAGCTCGCCACTCAGGGCGAGCAGGCCCAGTCCCTGCAGCGCCATCAGGTAGGTGATGAGCTTGTGGATCCGCCTGAAGGGCATCAGCCTTGCTCGCCCGGCCTGGGAGGCCTCAGGCTCTCGGCGGACAGCCGGATCTCCACGCGTGCTGGAAGGGGCTCGTGGTCCGCATCGCCGGTGTGGAATTCGATCGTGGCCCCGGCCGGCGGCACGGGCATCGGAGGAACGTCCGTCTCCGGTCCGGGGATGGGCTCCATGAGGGCGAACTCGAGGAGGATGACGTGGAACTGCTCGGGCTGGATCGGGCCGAACACCTTGCGCCGCGTGCCGAACCACAGCTCGTAGTCCTGCTGCGAGAGCTCGAAGCCGGTGGATGCCGCCTCGTTGACCGCGTCCTCGAACGCCTCGCGCGCCATGGCTTGCACGTGCTCCATCATCCGGTCGGGCATGGTGGGATGCCGGGCTCCCGAGCCGCGGAACCTCTCCACCGCCAGCCTGTCGTCGAAGAGCAGGTTGATGCGCTTGCGCGAGCGCCGCACGCCCTCGGTCACGACGAGCCTCTGGCGCTTGGCGGACAGCTTCCAGTTGATGCGCCGGACGTCGTCTCCGGGGTTGTAGGGATGCAGCAGCGCCGGCTCCGGGTCCAGGCGGTCGGGCTCCCGACCGGACGCCTCCTCGCCGATCTCGCGCTCGTCCACGGGCGGCCTGCGGGGAGGCACGCGCCGCGGCGCCACGATGAAGTCGTCGGGGCTCTTGTAGAAGTAGCTCTTCGCGAACAGGCTGAACGGGAAGCGGGTGATCACCTTGTATCCCGTGAAGTGGTACGAGCCGCGCTTCGGGAACACGCAGTGGTAGGTGGTCGACTGGCTCTTCTTTCCCGAGACCTTGAGGAAGAAGCATCGCCTGTTGATCACGAAGTTCGACGACAGGTCCTGGATCTCGAGGCAGTAGGACGGGATGCGCTTGACGTTCTTGACCGTGATCTCGATGGGGCATGGCTCGCCCGCCCACGGCAGGGTGGGCAGGCGGCGGCGGATCTCGATGTGCCTGAGGACCGCCTCGGAGAGGATGCCCGAGATCACGATCAGGCTGAGCATGAACCCGAGCACGAGGAAGAGCAGGTTGTTCGCCGTGTTGATCGCGGCGATGCCCACCCCGATCGTGACGAGGATGAAGACCTTGCCCTGCCGCGTCACCTTGAGGCGCCGTGGGGGCCGGAGCCAGCGCCTGAGCTTCTGGCCGAAGCTCTCACTCATGGCACATCGCATTGGGCGGCGTGGGCATCCCTTCGTCCTCGAGGCCGTCCACGCTGTCGCAGCGCTCCAGGGACGGGTTCAGCTCGCACGCCTTGGAGGCGATCGCCGCCGGCGTGAAGGGCACGCTCTCGAGCACGGAGTTGTTCCACAGGTACATCGGGCTCGCGCTGACATCGAGGAGATCGCCGAGCCTCGCGTCCTCGGCGAGCAGGTCGTGGCCCTTCGCCCCCGAGGCGCAGGCCTCGATGTCCGCAGCTTCCATGTCCGCGGCGGCGGCGCACTCGCTCCACGCGAGGTCTGCCTCCATGTTCGTCATGCAACCGATGTAGGTGAGGAAGACGTCCGTCGTGTACATCGACTGCGCGCATATCTGCCGCAGGTTCTCCTCGGTCTCTGGCGGGCCGTGAAGAGAGCAGTAGGCGCTGTCCCCGAACACGAGGCACCGGTCCGGCAGTCCCTTCTTCGCGAACTTCGCGGCATCCACCACGGTGGTGATCCAGTGCAGCTCGATGTCCAGCCCACCCTTGAAGTGGCTGTGGACCTGCTGGGCCGCGCTCATGGCCTCGGCTCCGAAGGGGCACATGGACATGATGAACAGGTCGAGCCTCGCGGCCACCTCCTGCCTGCAGGCGAGCCTCTCCTTGCAGTCGGGATCGTCGCAGTCCGCCAGGCCGTTGCCCGTGTCGTCGGCCCCGTTGTCGCAGATCTCGAGCCTGGGATCGAAGGTCGCGCCGATGGCCTCGGGCAAGAGCACGTGGTAGCCGCCCGACTCGATGACGTGCTCGGCGATCAGGGAGTAGCCGGCCGAGTCCTCGACGTTGCCGTGGAAGAGGTACGCCGGCAGGAGGTCGGCGCCCGTCTTGGCGAGGAGCCCGGGTGATCGAGGATCCGCGTAGTCGAGGATCTCCACCTCGAGAAGCGGGAACGGCAGGAAGAACATCGCGAGCGTCTCCTCCACCTCGTCGTAGCAGTCGTCGCAGCGTCCATCCGTGATCACGGTCACGTCGACCTCGACGTTGTAGCAGGCCGGGGCCTCGGGACACGCGTCCGGGCGGTCGGAAGGTTCGAGCGCGCAGCACAATGCCGACGTCAGGCTGTCCCGGGACAGCGGGACGTTGTGGGGCACGCCGTCGACGAACACGTAGGGGCTGCCCTCGACGCCCAGCTTCTCCACCCGGTCGTACGAGGCCGCGAGGAGCTTCTCGCCCTCCTTGCCGAGCGTGCACGCCTTGATCTCGTCGACCGGGATCGATGACAGGGAGGCACAGTCCTCCCAGCCGAACGGCACCATGGCGATGTTTGCGGCCATGCACTTCATGAATGCCGCCTTCGCCAGGTCGTCCGGCGCGTGGGCCGCCGAGCAGAGCGAGATCACGTTCCCGAACAGCTCCTGCGGACCGTGCATCGCCCCGTATTCCCCGTCGTCCTGCTCGTTGACGACGGCGAGCAGCACGAGGTCCGTGCTCCCGTCCATCGGGGCGATGACGTCGGGCAGGAACTTCATGAGCTCCGCCGAGTACGGGCACTGGCTCATGAAGAAGATCTCCACGAGTGCCCGCGGCGGACCGCCGTCGGGGGTCGTCGGGCCGGGTGAGCTGCGGCCCGGACATCCGCACAGGAGGCCCGCCATGGCTACCAGCAAGAGGGAGTCGCGAGGCCTCATGCCCGGGCCTCCTTCCACTGCGCGAGAAGAGCCTCCGCCACCGCGACGCCGGCCTCCCGGCCCGGGCCGTGTCCCCTGATCGCGGACTTCAGGCGGTCATGGGCCTCGTCCAGGTCGTCGTTCACGATGATGTGGTCGAACGTGTCGTACCGCTCGACCTCGCCGACGGCGTTCCCGAGCCTCAGGGCGAGGTCCTCGTCGGTCTCGGTCCCCCTGTCCCGGAGCCGCGCCTCGAGCACGGCCAGGCTCGGAGGCAGGATGAAGATCCTCAGCGCACGCGGATAGCGCTCGACGAGCTGATCCGCGCCCTGCACGTCGATGTCGAAGATCACCGCCCGGGCGCCCGGGATGGCGCGGATCCGGTCGATCTCCTCGACGGACGTGCCGTAGAGATTGCCGTGGACCGTGGCATGCTCCGCAAACCCGTCCGCCTCGAGCGTGGAACGGAACAGCGCCTCGTCGACGAAGTGGTAGTCACGTCCGTCCACCTCCCCGTCGCGTGCGGGGCGCGTGGTGTGCGAGACGCTGAAGTGGATTCCGGGCAGGTCGGGATCCTGGAGGAGCCGGCGTGCCAGCGTGGTCTTGCCGGCCCCGGAAGGCGAGCAGAGGATGACCAGCTGGACGGGCGGTGCCGCGCCGCTCATGCCCCGTGCCCGGCCCCGAACGCCTCGACCGTTCTCGCGAGGCCCTCTGCGAGGGAGACCCCGGGCGTCCAGCCCAGCTCGTCTCGGGCCTTCTCGACGGACGAGGACGAGTGCACGATGTCCCCCGTCCGGGCATCCTCGTGGACCGGCTCGAGGTGAGTGCCGATCACGTCGTCGAGCGTGGAGACGAGCCCGAGCAGGTCGATGGACTCGCCCGAGCCGATGTTGAGGACCTGGCCCGCCGCTCCCGGCCAGCCGGCCGCGGCGAGGTTGGCCTCGACGACGTTCTGCACGTAGACGAAGTCGCGCGTCTGCCTGCCGTCGCCAAAGATGATCGGCCTCTTGCCCGAGCGCATCATGTCGATGAACCTGGGGATGACGGCGGAGTACTCGGACGAGGGATCCTGCCTCGGTCCGAAGACGTTGAAGTAGCGAAGACTCACCGTCTGGAGGCCGCGGAGCCTCCCGTACATGGTCATCATGTGCTCGCCCGCCAGCTTGGTCGCGGCATACGGAGAAAGGGGCTCCGGCAGCATGTCCTCGCGCTTCGGAAGGACGGCGCTGTCGCCGTACACGGCGCAGGACGAGGAGAACACGACTCTCCTCGCCCCCGCCCTCACGCACGCCTCGAGCAGGCGGGCCGTTGCGACGGAGTTGACCTCGTACGTGAGGATGGGATCCTGGATGGACAGGGGCACCGAGACCTGGGCCGCGAGGTGGAACACGACGTCCGTTCCCTCGACCGCGCGCTCCACGCCGCCGTCGTCTCTCAGATCCGCCTCGTGGAACTCGAATCCGCCCTCCAGGGCTTCCAGGTTCCGCTCGCTTCCCGTGGACAGGTTGTCCAGGATCCGCACGTCGTCTCCCCTCGCGAGCAGGCCGGCGGCGACGTGCGAGCCGATGAACCCGGCCCCTCCGGTGACGAGCGCCTTCATTTTTTCGGTAGGTCGAAGAGTGAATCCAGCTTGGCCTTGATCCCTTCCTTGTCCGCCGCTGCTTCCGGATCCCCGCTCAGGAACGTGAAGAACGTGCAGTAATTCGTCCTCTCGCGGTCGGGCACGTACTCCGAGATGTGCTCCCTGCACTGGTTGCGCTCTCCGGGGTCCCAGAACTCGCAGTTCATGCACACGTGAAGGTCCGCGCCGCAGTGCGGACACGTGTCCGTGCGCTGCATCTTGACCTCGAACTCGAGCTCCTGCTTGCACTTGTGGCAGTGGTAGTGCTTCTCCTCGACTTTCGGAAAGAACATGTTTATTGACCCCGTGTTTTGCCTTGTATTTGAATTCGATAGTAAAGCCTTCAACGTGTCACCGCAACTGCCCCGATCGTCCGCCGGTCGATGCCGTGCGCGGCCCCTGCGTCGAGGCCGGTCGTGTCAGCTCATCGATATCTCAATCATTTCGCTCGGTTGTGATTTCGATCCTGTCATCTATAATACAGAGATGGTGCGTGCCGCACTCATGGCAGTCCTGATCTCCGCCGCGTGTGCCTCCGGGTGCAAGCCCGGCGTCATCGTGGACGAGGTGGAGGTGAGCCTCGCTCCCCTGTCCGGCAGCCAGGGCCAGACCCTGACGCTGTTCGTGACGGGCGTCGGCACGTCCTTTCACGGCGACGATCCCGCCACGCCCGCCCTGGATGTCGATCCTTCGATCACCATCGTGGGCGAGGGGAGCGGGCTGGTGCTGCGCCACATCACCGTGGACAATCCCCACCGCGCCCGCCTGTCGCTGCACGTCACGCCCGAGGCGCCCGTCACCGGCGATGCGACTGCTCCGGGCACGATCCGCGTCGAGACCGCCGGCGTGGCTTTCGAGTTCGATTTCCAGGTGCTGGGCGCATCATCCCTTCCCCGGGTGACGATCGAGCCCGACTCGGGCCTTGCCGGGATCGGGGGCCTCGCTCTCGACGTGAAGGTCGAGGGGGGGACGACGGCCTTCCAGAACGGCGAGACCGTCGTCTCGTTCCCGGAGTTCTCGGGCGTCCACGTCACGGACTCGGTCGTCGTCTCGCCGGTCCTCGTCGAGGTCACGGTTGCGATCGACGAGACCGCGCCGGAGCAGTCGTTTCCGGTCACCATCACGACGGGGGGAGACGTGGCAACTCACCCCTTCCGCGTCCTGAGCGGCGAGGGAGGCCCCGTCCTCTCGATCACTCCGGGCGAGGCGCAGAAGGGGACGAACGTGGAGGCGACGCTCGTCGTGAGCGGCGGTGACGAGGAGATGGTGCTCCTGTCGAGCGACCTCACGCTGCGGTTCCCCTATCACCCGGGGCTCACCGCGGACGAGCTCGAGTACGTGGACTCGCACACCGCCACCACCACGATCCACGTGAGCGAGGACGCCGGTCACGGCTCTTGGCAGGCGCTGCTGGAATCGGACGGCAGGGTGGCCAAGGGGACGTTCCGCGTGCTGCCCGTAGCGGACACCGATCCGTTCCTGCGCCTCTTCCCGTCGGTGGTCGAGCGCGGCGTGGCGGGCCAGGACGTGACCATTCACGGCGTCTACACGAGCTTCTCCTCTTCCGACAGCGGCCTGTCGATCCTGCCCGGATCGGGGATCACGGTCGACGGTTTCTGGGTTCTCGATGCGACCAGGGCCGTGGCACTGCTCACGGTGGGCACGGACGCGCTCCTCGAGAGCTCCGTCTTCTCGGTCGGCACGGGGGTCGAGACCGCCTCGGCCGTGCTCACGGTCATCGAGCCCACGTCGCTTGCGGTCAACGTCGAGCCCGGGGAGGTGGAGCAGAACGTGGAGGACGTCACGCTCATGCTCGACGTGGTCGGGGCGGACCTGCTCGCCGCGTCCGCCGTCGACGTGACGTTGTCCGACCTGAGCGGCGTGAGCGTCGATTCCCTGACCATCATCTCCTCGACCGAGGCCGAGGCCGTCGTGGACGTGACCGCCACCGCACCCACAGGTGTGACGCTTCTCTCGCTCGTGGTCGATGGCGAGGAGGCCACGGCCCCCTTCGTCATCACCCCTGCCTCCGATTCATCCAGCTTCACGATCGATCCACCCTTCCTCTCCATTCCCTCGGGCGCGGTGGACATCTCGCTGACGGGCAAGAACACGGCCTGGGTCGACGGCGTCCATGATCTCGTGTTCTCCGTTCCTTCAATCCAGGTCATCGATTTCAGGGTCACGGGCCCCACGAGCGCGACGGCCAGGGTGGTGGGACCGGCGTGGGTCGTGAACCGGCGCGCGGTGGCCTGGATCTTCTCTCCCGCGGGCATCGCCGCAGCATGGTGGATGGTGCTCCCGCCGGGCTACCGGTCGGTGGATCTCAGTCCCGTGCCCGCAGAGGTGGAGGCGGGCTCCACCGGCAACCTGTTCCTGGCCGTGGGCGACGGGACGGGGTTCGTGGACGGCCTGACCACCGCTTACATGCCGCCGGGCTCGGGGGTGCTGGTGAAGAGGGTCGATGTGGATCGATCGGATCTCGCCGTCATCGAGGTGGACGTCTCCACGGACGCCGCCGCCGGCGACTACGGGCTGACGCTGAGCACGGGAGGCGAGACGGGGCTTGCCCGGATCGTG
>JAFDER010000590.1 GCA_019310245.1 Deltaproteobacteria bacterium | reverse complement strand
AAGCCCGGCTGGTCGTCCGGCACGGTCAGCGTCAGCGAATTGCCCGGGAACTCGCCCTTCACGCTCTTCTCGATCTCTGCATCCAGGCCCTTGACCTGCCGACCGTCGCTGTCCTCCTCGACGCTCACGGACCGGACGCGGAGCGCCACGATGTAGTCGGAGAGGCTGACCCTGCCCTCGAGCTCGAGCCTGTACGAGTACATCCACTGGCCGGAGAGCAAGTCCGGGTTCATGGTGAAGTCCACGGAGTCGTCGAAGTACTCGGCGTAGTCGGGATCCCAGGGATTGTTCACGGTGAGGTTGCCGTGCTTCGGCCCGCAGCTCGCTGCCAGCAGGAGCACCGCCGCGGCCGCAATTCTCGCATGTCTCCGCATGGTAGATGCTTAACCCATGCCTGCTCGCCGGATCAAGTTGCGGCGCCGACAATAACGTCTGGCGCACCGGGGCATGAGCCGAAAACTCCATGGTTCCATCCGGTTGCAAGCCAATATCTGTGCCGGATTGCGAAAGAGCCCGAGGGACGATATGCTGGCCTGAGCTGGCTTTGACGGACGCAGACTGAGCAATGAAGAATCACAAGATCGAGCTCGGCGGCAAGGGGTTCATGATCCGCAGCGACGTCGAGGAGGATCGGATCCGCTCGATCGAGACGTTCCTCAACGAGAAGCTCGACGGAGTCACCGGCAAGAGCCAGAGGATCAGCTTCACCGACAGCCTCGTGCTCGTGCTCTTCCACGTGGCCGATCTCATGATGGACGGCGATGACTCCACGAAGAAGGTCAAGACCGATGCCGCAGGCGAGGTCAGGGGCCTGAGATCCGAGATCGACGAGATCCAGCAGCTGGTCCAGAAGCGGCTCGAGTCCACGGAGGACTCGATCTCCTAGCGGCCCTTCCGCCGCCTGACCGCGGCGATGGCCGCGACGAGCGCGGCGAGCACGGCCATGCCGCCGAGCACGAACGCCAGCGTGCCGCTGCCCGGCTCGTCGGCGACGGGTGGGACCTGCTCCACGACCTCGGGCGGCTCCTGGATGACGACGGAGGAGAGCACCGCGTCGACGTCGGCCTGCCGCGCCGCGGCGGCGGACTCCGGGATGGAGAAGGTGAGGATGAGGTAGTGATCCTCGACCGGGACGAAGTACTGGTGCTGCCGGACCGTCTCGCCCACCACCTCGGTGCGTCCCTGCATCAGGAAGCACTCGCGCCCGGCCACCGTGGCGAGGGAGCCCTGGTCGAGCGTGAACGGTCCCTGGCGGGAGGCGAGGATCTGGCGGTAACGGATCTGGAACTCCTCGAGCATCTCCTCGCTCACGGACATGAGCGAGGGCGTCATGTCCACGACGACGTTCGGGGACTGCCTGAGGATGCCGGGCCTGACGAATCCGATGGTCGCCGCGGCCGCCTCGTCGTCGGCGAGCCCGGCCGCCGCGGCGATGACGGCGACCTCCACCGGGGCGACCCGCCGCCAGCCTGCAGGGGGCGTGATGGTGAAGCCGCGTCCGTCCTCGTAGGTCTCTCTCGAGGCCTCGACCGGTGCGGGCCTCTCCAGCAGATGGATCTGCTTGACGAGAAGATCCGCGAGCAGGTCGAGAGGGCTGCCTTCGCGCCGGGCCATGACGAGAAGGACGAGCACGGTGCGGCCCCGCGTGGGAAAGGCGACGGCCACGACGTCGGCGGGCTCGTCCATCCTCTTCCAGACGGCCCGCAGGACCATCCCGCCGACGCCCTCGATCTCGACGCCCTCGACGCGCATCTCCTGCCATTGCGCCGACGGCGAGACGAACAGCCGGATCTCCTCGGCCCGCTCGTCGAGGTCGGCCTCCCCGAACCCGCTCTGGAACGGGATGGAGAACACGTCCAGCTCGGCCATGGCCTGCACCGAGATGAACAGGGCCTCGGCCCCGGTCTCCTCTCCGGCGGGCAGCCTCACCCAGTCGACGGGGACGGGCAGCTCGATCCCGGCGCTCTCGACCACCACGCGCTTGAACGGAACGGACGACTCCTGCTCCTGCGCGAGCAACGACCGCGGGCAGACGAGCAGGAGTAACACCTGGAAAACCGTCAGGAATCGAAGAACCACGCCCACATCATGGAAGCTGCGGTGCGGCGCGTCAAGAAGCAGATGGACGAATGGTTGCGTCCACGTGGGAGCAACCCTATGGTTGGGCGCGATGAATCGCCTGCAGGAGATCGTCCGGCTGGTCGAGCTGGGACGGGCCGTCGACGTGATGGGCGCGCGGGGCAGCACGGGCCTGCGCGCGGCCGTCGAGGTGCACGCACGGCTGGGCCGGCGCGTCGTGTGGGTGGCGCCCGACGTGAAGAGCGCGCGCCAGGCCTTCGCGGACATCGTGCACCTCGATGCTCTCG
>JAFDER010000589.1 GCA_019310245.1 Deltaproteobacteria bacterium | reverse complement strand
CGTCGCACGCGTCGCCGCCATCGAGAACGCCGTTACCGCAGCCGTCCGTGCAGCCGGAGAGGTCGCACGTGCAGTCCGGCCTGCAGTCCAGGTCACCTCCGCCAAATCCCGCGTCAGTGCATCCCGATCCACCGTTGTCCGCTCCGTCGCATTCCTCCTCGCCGTTGCTGGTGCAGTCGCCGCAGTAGTCCACGATGCAGGCTCCCACGTCGAGCGTGCACGACTCCGTGCACGATATCGTGCCCCGATCGAAGCCCCTGGTCTGGCAGTCCGCGCCAGCCGGGAGGGCGCCATCGCACTCCTCGGGGAATTCGACGATGGAGTTTCCGCACACAGCCTCACTGCTGCAGCCCGTCGTGTCGAACGAGAGGCAATCTGCACCGCAGTCGATCGCGCCTCCGCGGAATCCTTCCTCGAGACAGGATGGCGGCGTCGGGCCGAGCTCCGCGCCGTCGCAGACCTCGCCCTCGTCCATCCTGTCGTTGCCGCACCGCGGTCCGCTCTTCCCGTTGCAGGCGGCCGCGAAGAACGTCAGTGCACAGATCCAAGCCGTGCAGGTACGCGTGTATGTCATGAAGTGCCCCTGGATGGATATAGTAAAGGGCCATTCGTTCTCCGTTTCAAGTACTCGTGGCTCCATCTTCTGGAGGCCGACAGGGCTCGGGTGATAGGGTCCTGACATGGACTTCGACGCGGCGGTGGACGGATTCCTCCTCCACCTGCGGGTTGAGCGGGGGTTGAGCGACAACACGCTCGATGCTTACGGCCGCGATCTCGGCCGCTTCGGGACTCATCTGGAGCACGAGGGCGTCACGCTGGCCGAGGCGGATGCGGTCCACGTCACCGGGTTCCTCATCGGCCTGGGCGAGAAGGGGCTCCGTGCAAGGTCCCAGTCCAGGGCCATGAGCGCGGTGAGGGGCCTCTTCCGCCACCTGCTGTCCGAGAGGAGGCTCGCGAAGGACCCGACCGAGAACGTGAGCCTGCCCCAGCTCACGCCGCGCCTGCCGAGGCTCTTGAGCCTGGCCGAGGTGGATGCGCTGCTCGAGGCCCCCGACGAGAAGAAGCCGATCGGAGTGCGCGATGCCGCCATGCTGCACCTGCTCTACGCCACCGGTCTGCGCGTGAGCGAGCTCGTGAAGCTCAAGTGGAACGAGGTCAACATGGACGCGCTCACCGTGATGCCCACGGGCAAGGGCAACAAGAGAAGGCTCGTGCCCATGGGTGAGGTGGCGCACGACAAGGTGGAGAAATACATACAGGACGTCAGGCCGATGTGGGCGAGGAGCACGGACGTCCTCTTCGTCACGGCCCGTGGGGGAGGCATGACGCGCCAGGGCTTCTGGAAGCTCCTCAGGCGTCACGCCCTCAAGTCGGGCATCCGCTCCGTGCCGTCGCCTCACTGGTTGCGACACTCGTTCGCCACGCACCTCATCGAGAACGGCGCCGACCTGCGGAGCGTCCAGGCCATGCTGGGCCACGCCGACATCTCGACGACCCAGATCTACACACACCTGTCCCGCAAGCACCTGCGCGAAGTCGTCGAGAAGTTCCATCCGCGCGGCTGAGCCCCCGGCGCATCCTCCCCATCGCAGGCACACCGGGCAGCACTTGACTTCAGGCGTGAGAGACGGGGCCTGACGTTCTCTTTGGTGGGTTGTCAGAACAGCCTGAACGCGTTAAACATTGCTCGTTTCAGTCATATCGAGAGGATTCAACATGGACGTCATCCAGCAAGTCAACGAGATCCTCGCGGGCCACGGAACGGGTCCCGAGAACACCATCGGCATCCTCCAGGACATCCAGACGACCTTCCGGTTCCTGCCCCTGGAGGCGCTCGAGAGGGTGTGCGAGAAGACCGATATCTCGCCCAGCCAGATCTACGGCGTGGCCACGTTCTACGCGCAGTTCCGGATGGACCCGGTGGGCGAGCACATCATCAGGGTGTGCCACGGGACTGCATGCCACGTCATCGGAGCAAAGAACCTCACCGAGGGCCTCCAGGATCACCTCGAGGTCAAGGACGGCGGCAACACCAAGGACATGAAGTACACGCTCGAGAGCGTGGCATGCCTTGGATGCTGCTCGCTGGCACCGGTCATCATGATCGATGGCGACACCTTCGCGAAGCTCGACCGCGGCAAGGTGGTCGATGTGATGAAGGAATACGACGAGTCGCATTGAACCGCGGGAGAGACGAATCATGAGTGCAACACCTTCCAGCCAGGTCAAGGAGGTCATCGTCGGCCTCGGCTCCTGCGGCATCGCGGCAGGTGCACGCAAGACCTACGAGATCATCGAGTCTGCCCTGTCCGACAAGGACGTGAAGGCCTCCATCGGCATCACGGGTTGCGTCGGCATGTGCTACCTCG
>JAFDER010000148.1 GCA_019310245.1 Deltaproteobacteria bacterium | reverse complement strand
GCTCATGATGGCGCGCATGGACGCCATGGGGGACACGTGCGAGCGCTACCTCGACAGGGAGATCTCGGCCGAGGCGCTCGGGCAGGAGGTCAGGGAGCACAGGAAGGTCACGCGGGCGCTCGTCGCGGAGATCAAGGTGGACGACCTGGGACCCGGCCGGGCCTGACCCTGGACAAAAGGCGCCTCTTCTTTCATTCTTCATGATCAGGAGGTCCTCCCCATGTTCAGGACGTTCGGCTGGATCGCTGCGTCGACTCTCCTGCTCGCCTGCGGGCACAAGTCCCACTCGGCCGCGCCGGCGACCGACCAGTGCGGGGACGTCAAGGTGCTCGATCGCGGGATCGTCAACGGCGTGTCGGAACCCGAGGTGGTGGATCTCACCGACGGGCAGATCAGCTCGATCGGCGCCCTGAACCTGGACATGTTCGGCTCCTGCACGGCCACCCTCGTGGCGCCGGACGTGGTCCTGACGGCCGCCCACTGCGTGGAGTTCCTCGAGGGCGCACCGCGCTTCCTCGTCGGCGAGGACTACCTGCCGCCCGATGCCACGTTCAGCGGCGTGGAGTGGCACATGCACCCGCTCTACGAGGGTTCGTCCGGAGGGGAGGTCAACCCGGCCTACGACCTCGCCGTGGTCATCATCAGCGGGGATACCGTCTCGCACGGCCTGGAGCCGATCCCCGTGAACTACGACGCGACCTCGCTCCTCGACGAGACCGTCCAGGCCGTGGGCTACGGGCTGACCGACCCCGAGGGAGGCTGGAACACGACCCGATACTGGACGACGCAGGAGGTGCTCTCGGAGTCGCCGGCGGTGTACGTGACATCGGACCACGGGGCGAGCGGGCTGTGTCAGGGGGACTCGGGCGGCCCCATGCTGCACGAGACCACGGACGGGACCGTGAAGGTCATGGGCGTGGCCTCGGCGGTCGACTCGCCCACCTGTCTGGGCAACGCCTACTACGCCCGCACCGACGCTGGGGCGGAGTGGCTGCGGGGCTTCATCGTCACCTCTCCCTGCGGGACGGAGACCTTCGAGGGCCGGTGCCAGGGGGAGATGGCCGTGTGGTGCGAGGACGGCGAGACGTACTATCACGAGTGCTCGGACTTCGACTGGGAGTGCGGCCGCAACGGCGAGGGGCTCTTCCGCTGCCTCTCTCCCTGCGGCGACGAGACCTTCGAGGGACGGTGCCACGGAGACGTGGCCGTGTGGTGCGAGGACGAGGAGACGTTCTGGCACAACTGCCCGGATTTCGGCTACGTCTGCGCCCGCAACGACGCCGGAAACATGAGGTGCGTCGAGCCAACGGAGTGCGGAACCGTCACCTACAGGGGCTACTGCGAGGACGGGACGGCGGTATGGTGCGAGGACGGCGAGACCTGGTACCACCACTGCGACACCTTCGGCTGGACCTGCGGCGAGGACGCGGACGGCAACCAACGGTGCATCTCGGAGTGCGAGACCCTGGGCTTCCTGGGCGTGTGCGACGGCGACACGGCCCGCTGGTGCGTGGGCCCGAGGATCTTCGAACGCGACTGCGCGCTGTGCGACACGACCTGCGGATGGACGGGAGACGAGCTTGGCTACTACTGCCTGTAGATCACTCGCGGCCGCGCTCCTCGTGGCCTGCGGCACCTCCGGAGGCCCCGCGGATTCGGGAACGGACGACTGCACGACGCACCTGACGCTTGCGCTGAGCAGCGTGGTCATCGACGGATCCGCGTCCACCTCCAGCCCTTCCGTCTCCTTCGACCTCGAGATCGAGAACACGACGTCCACGTCGGCCCGCATCCTCGGATACGTGCTCGAGTGCCGCTACAGGAGCCCGGACCGCTCCATGCTCAGGGGCTCGGGCACGACCGACATCACGCTGGGCCCCGGCGAGAGCCGGACCCTGAGCGAGCCGGCCTGCATGCCCGGGATCGTCGACTGGCTTGGCGACCCCGATGGCGATGATCTGAACTGCACCGTGGAGGTCCTCTACGAGTACGAGGGGTGCGAGGGATCGCCGCCCCGCACGACGATCAGCGTCACGGGCTCCGACGACATCACGGTGCTCTATCCCTGAACAGGGGAATTGGTGAGATGTTCGGGGGGGGCTTCCGCGGCTACATGCCGAAGAAGGTCAGGATGTTGTCGAGGAGGGTGTTCTTCTGCGTCGTGTCGGACAGGCCGTTGTGGAAGTTCACGCCGAGCCAGGCGGTCTTGTAGGTGCTGCCGTCGTAGTACGTGAACCCCGCGTTGCCCAGGCCGCTGCCCGTGCCGGTGCCGTAGATCCCCGCCTTCACGGCGAGACCCGTCGTCGGATCGGCGTGGTCGCCGCTCGAGTCCGAGGTCCCCGAAAGCGTGATCCCCGTCGTCGAGAAGGGGTCGGTGATGGGATCGGCCGACACTCCGTCGATGGTGCCGAGCCCGGAGCCGGAGTAGTCGCCAACGTAGTCCGTCGCGAAGAGCAGATAGAGATCGTACTCGCCGGCACCCGGCGTGCCGTTCTCGAGGTCCCAGAAGAAGTCGACGCCGGTGGCGAAGAACGACTTGCCGCCCGTTGCGAGCCAGTCGATGACCAGCTGGCAGTCCGCGTCGCCCGGGCCGAGCGTCCCCTCGTCGAACCAGATCAGGATGTCGTACGCAGCAAGATCCGTGGGTGTCGGGAAGCCTCCGGAGGTGTCGAGGTCCCACTCGTCCCAGGTCACACCGGCGGCGGTCAAGGCGTTGCGGTACTCGTCCCAGCCCGTGGAGGACACGTCGTCTCCCATGAGCAGGATGACCGTCGGCAGCATGCAGGAGGCGCTCCCGGACCCGTCGCTGCACACCTCGCCCGTCGCCGAGCAGTCGGTCCCGTCCACCCAGTAGTCGCAGCCGTCGTACGTGTCCTCGGTGCAGGTCTGGATGAGGTCGCCGCCGCACTGCGTGGCGCCGAGCGTGTCGCACTCGTCCGTGCAGGGCCTGATGCAGTAGGCGTCGCCGCTGGCATCGTCGCAGTAGTATCCCGTCGTGATGCAGTCGTAGACGTCCTCCCAGTACGTGCATCCGTCTGACTCGAGCAGGCAGTTCTGCACCATGTCGCTGGTGCTGCACTGCGTCGCCCCCTCTGTGTCGCACTCGTCCGTGCACGACGCCAGGCACGCCGCCGTGCCTGTCGACTCGCTGCACTCCTCGCCGGAGTCGCTGCAGTCCGTGCCGTCCACCCAGTCGGTGCACCCGTCGCTTCCCACGCTGCAGGTCTGGACCACCGTGCCGCTGCACTGCGTGGCGTCGGCGGGAAGGCACTCGTCAGCGCACTCGTCGGCGCACACGGCGTCCGTGCCCGCGTCGTCGCAGAACTCGCCCGTCTCGCCGCAGTCCGTGCCGCCGGTCCAGTCGAGGCATCCGTCGGAGCCCGCCGTGCAGCTCTCGATCACCGACCCGTAGCACCGCGTCTCGTCCTCGGTCGAGCACTCGTCCGAGCACTCGAGCACGCAGGCGGGCGCCTCGCCCGAGTCGTCGCAGAACTGCCCCGTGTCCTCGCAGTGCGTCTGCGCCGTCCACGCGTTGCACCCGTCCTCGGCCTCGGCGCACACCTCGATGACGGAACCGTAGCAGCGAGCCTCGTCCAGGACCTCGCACTGGTCCGTACAGGAGTCGCCGCTGCCGTCGCCGCATCCCGATGCGACGAGCAGCACGACGGCAAATCCCACTCCATGTAATACACTTCTCCTGTCCATCTTGTCTTGCACTCCTTCCGCGCAGTTTCTGCGCACTTTTGCGTGGGTTTTAGATCAGGGACTTGCTATCGATTGAAACCTCACGAACCCGATCCCCCGAATCCGAGGCTCGAACATTGTCTCCAGCCGTGGAACGCACGAAAGGACACAATAGATCTGCTTTAATGGGCCCATTCACGGCATTCACCGTTCACAATGCCCATATAAGGAGGCCACCGCTGAGCGCAAGCTGAATTGTCGTTCATGAAACAAAACGCACGCCGGGGAGGCGCACAGGCAAGCCCGGGGAGGAGTGTGTATTAATGTACTGTGTTCAATCAGTACAGGGGACGACGCCCACGATCGTGTCGATGCCCTCGTCGAGGATCTCCTCGCAGGGAGGACCGTAGAAGCGCACGCGGTCCGGCTCGACGAGATCCCAGCCGCTCAGCCTGGCCTCGTCGCGCAGCCAGATCGTTCCGTCCACGTCGAACAGCACGGCATCGGGATCCGCGACATCGGCGGGATCCACATCGAAGAGGCAGGGAACGATCTGCCGCGTGATCTCCTCCATGACCGGCCCCACGTCGTCCGGGTCGGAGACGAGCACGGCCTCGCCCGTGCCGCCGTGAGCCGCCATCTGGTGCATGACCTCGATCCACGCGCCTCCCGTCCCGCCCACGAGGCCGAGCACGTACGTCTGGACGCCGCGGTTCTCGTGCAGCCTGTCCAGGACGGCATAGGTGTTGTGGTCATCGAGGCACTGGAAGTTGTACGTGCAATCGCCTCCGGGGTTCGTGCAGGTGCACGAAAAGGGATCCAGGTCCAGGTTGCAGTTCGGAGCGCCGTCCGTCACGAGCAGCACGGACGCCGTGCGCAGCTCGATGTACTCGCCCAGGGCGGCCGCGCTCGCCTCGAGGCTCTCGGCCGTGGGCGTCCCGCCGTCGGGGCATCCCGCTGCAGCCAGGGTCGAAGCGATGGGCCCGGCGTTGTCGAGCTTCACGGGGTTGTCGACGACGCCCATCGTGTAGCAGTTGGGGCTCTCGTCGTCGTAGGCCGGGTCCGGGAACAAACCCAGCCCGAAGGCCACGCTGTGGCCGAGAGAGCCCACGATGGCGTTGACTCCCTCGGTCGCGGGCGTCCAGTAGTCCCAGTCGGGCGTCACGCAGCCCGGGTACATCATGGAGCGGGAACGGTCGAGGAGGATGAAGACGCCCGGGTGCACCCTGTCCGCCTCGAACGGGTCCTCCATGCACGCGTCCCCTGCATCCTCGTCCAGCGCGATGCGCGGGTAGCTCTGGTAGCAGGCCGCAACGCCCACCACGACAAGGAGCAGTGACGGGAAACGACTCAACGGCGCACCAGGCCGTGGGCATCCAGGCACTCGGCCAGCGCCACCTCGCCGAGGAGGTTCACTCCGCTGGCGTAGTGCGCCCAGCCCCGGATCAGTGCCAGGAGCTCCGGCGATCTCTTC
The DNA here is from genome assembly GCA_019310245.1 of Deltaproteobacteria bacterium. Taxonomy (GTDB): domain Bacteria; phylum Myxococcota_A; class Polyangia; order DRWM01; family DRWM01; genus JAFDER01. The sequence continues at coordinate 3,078 of JAFDER010000148.1, read as the reverse complement.
GAGCTCTTCTTGAACGCCTCGGCCCCGACCTTCGCGAACAGGCTCTCGAACGCGACGGCCGCGTCGAGGAGCGTCATGTCGTACATCCTCGGGTCGTCGACGAGCAGCTCTCCGACGAGCAGGTTCAGGTACTCCTTGATCAGGGCGGCGAACTCCGTGCTCCTGACGAGATCCCGCTCGAAGCGAGCGACGCGCCGGCTCGCACGGGAGGCGAAGTCCTCGAACGAGCCCTCTTCCGACTCCTCGTAGGCTTCCACCATGATGGAGATCTCGGTGTCCATCCCCACCGCCGCGTCGATGAACAGCCTGGTGAACGGCTTCCACCGGATCGCGCATCGAGGCTTGCGGGCCCTCGTGGCACCGAGGATGTCCAGGTCGGTCATGATCCCCACGAGGCCGGCGATCAGGTCCGGCTCGAGGCCGGTCTCCTCGAGCTCGTCGAGCGCCCGCGGACGCTTGATCAGCATGGCCAGCACCTGGAACGCCTCGGGGCTCTCCAGGATCTCGTTCACGAGAAGGGAGTGATCGTCTTGCTGTGTGCTCATCATCTCTCCATCGGTCAGTGAACGGGCAGCGCGTTCGGGGCGCCGGGGGTGTCCTGAACGAGCTTGACGAAGTCCGTCGCGTTGCGGTCGGTGTCCACGCCCCACAGCCGCCCCGCTGGCACGTCGGCGGGATCGAGCACCGCACCCTCGCCGAACCCGGGAGTGCCTCCCACCTGGACCCTGTCGCAGGTCAGGAATCCCGAGTGGCACACCCGCGCGACGTAGGGCACGGTCATGAGGTCCATGACCGAGTCCTCGAGGTCCGCGCCCGTGACGGCGCCGGGCGAGGCGACCACGAGGTATCCATCCGAGGGCATGGAACCGAGCGACGAGAGGTTCACGAATCCCCTGAGCGACCCGGAGGAGGCGTCGAGGATCTCGACGGCATAGCCCGTGAGATCATATCCCGGAGGCCCGGTCACCTCCACGAACGGCACGGTGTGATCGATCTCCGAGACGATGAGGGGCCGGCGCGGAACGAGGAGGTACGGACCGAGCGTTCCGGCCATGCCCTCGACGAGCAGCCGGTGCTGGTAGCCGGAGCCGGTCGTGCACAGGATGGGGTCCATGAGCCCGGGCACATCGCCGCCGACCACGCGAAGGAGCTCGGATCCGCCGGGATCGATGAGGCTCATGCTCAGATAGGGAGACGAGAAGTTGCCCGCGATCCAACGCGTCGACACGACCTCGTAGCACGCCGGCGCCGCATCGGTGGACGTGATCTGGAAGTAGTCGCGATCGCCCGCCGATCCGATCGAGGCCAGCACGGCGGCCATGCCGCCCGGCCCGGAGATTCCCTCGGCCCCGGAGAACGTGTCGTTGGGCTCCGCCTCGAGGTGCACGAGGCCGGGCAGGACGTCGCGGACGCCGACCCAGTAGCTGGAGCCGGCCAGCGTCCCGCCACCGAGGCTCACGTAGTGCCTCTCGGGCGTGGGCTCGATGAAGGCCGTCACGGACGAGCCGTCGCTCCTGCCGGCCACGGAGATGCCGTCGGAATCGAGGATCTCGAACGGCGGGCCGGTCGTGTCGCCGTCGAGGACGGCCCACAGTCCGAGACGGCTGGTGGGCGCGGGCGTGAAGCCCACCTCGTCCCAGCCCGAGGTGGGGATCGTCTCGTAGACGCTCGACGGCACGCCCACGACGCGCACGTCCGCGGCCTCGATGTCGAGCGTCACGGGCATCGACCAGGGCAGTGCGTCGGGCAGGACGAAGAGCAGGGTGCTCGCGCCCGATTCGCTGATCGCGGAGCTGTAGGCGATGTCGGCCGTGGCCGGACCCGTGGATGAGGTGTCGTCCACGAACAAAGCCCTTCCAGGCGAGGCGCTCCTGAGCGACGCGTCGTCGAGGGCGAAGCCCGTGCTCTCGACTCCGAGGGTTCCGCCTCGCGTGCCGGCCACAAGGCCGGGAGAGCTGCTCAGCTGCAGGGACGGAGTCGCGGGCAGGACCGGAAGCACGATGTTCCAGTTGTAGCCCGTTCCGTGGATCACCAGCTCGACGGACCCGGTGACATCGGCGAGGATGTCCAGCTCGACCTCGGCGACGAAGTTGTCCAGCACCGACACGCCCACCAGCGACGCGCCCGAGGTCAGGGGCGTCACGGATGGCGCGTCCACCATGAAGTCGGGTGGCGGGGAGCCCCTGGACCTGACCACGAGCGTCGTGGCGGCCCCGGGCCGGAATGCCAGGGGTTCGAGGACCGGATAGGGATCCGCCCCGTCTCCGAGGACGGACAGGCAGGCGCGCACGACCTCGAGGTCCGTCGTGATCTGGAGCGGCGTCGTCACGCCCGTGAGCGTGGGAACCAGGCTCAGGTCGATCGTGGTCGCATCCCTCACCGACGGGCTCGAGAGCCCCAGCAAGGGGAACTCGTACTCGGGAACCGCGGCGTGCACCGACGTGATGCCGGTCGTGAAGCTCGTGTCCAGACCCTCGATGGTGACGGACGTCCTCGTATCGGCCACGACGGCCGAGACGGGCTGGATCGAGGCCTTCCTGGGCGTCGGATCCTCGATCACCACGACACGATCCGGGCAAGCCCCGTCTCGCCTCCCGTGCTCAGCGTCAGCCCGTAGTCGCCGGCGGCGGCGTCCGTGGAGACGTCCACCTCGATGACGGCGAGATCCGATCGATCCACGTCGACCCTCTTCACCTGCACCCCCGAGCCCGGCGGCATGTAGGCGGTGGTCAGGCCGTCCACGAACCCCGTCCCGTCGCCCATGGCCAGGAACAGGTTGCCGGTGGAGCCCGCCTCCACCTCTGCAGGCACGGGATTGAGGTCCACCGACCGGTAGCCCGGCGGGAGCACCATCCACCAGGCTGCGGCGATGCCCGCGGGAGAGAAGATCCAGGCCACCGTACGCCGGTTCACGACCCACGCCGGTCCCACCACCCTGGCCGTCGCGCTCGTGGGGCCCGTGACCCTGAAATCGATGACCTGGATCGAAGGAATGGAGAACACGAGATCATGGACGCCGTCGATCCAGGCCGTGTTCTTGCCCGTCAGCGAGATATCCACCGCGCCCGAGGGAATGGA
>JAFDER010000588.1 GCA_019310245.1 Deltaproteobacteria bacterium | reverse complement strand
TCAAAGACCATCCGGGGACGCGTGTCGAGAAAGCTCTCCGCGACTCCGGGCTTCTGGAACCACAGGATGTACATCTTGTCATCATCATCGATGAGAGTCCGGTAGAAACTTGTCGCTGGAAACGGGAAGTTCGGTGTGTTGACCCCGATCGCTCCCAGTGTCCTGTCCGCGTAGAGCACGGGCATGGCCCAGGCGACTAAGCCACCCCAGTCGTGGCCCGCGAAGATCGCCTTCTCGATCCCGAGCTCATCCAGGACGCCAGCCATATCGGCGGTCAGGCTCTCCAGGTCGTAGTCCTCGACTGCATCCGGACAGTCGCTCGCGCCATAGCCCCGCTGGTCGACTGCGATCGCGCGAAAGCCGCCCTCGGCAAGTGCCGCTAGCTGGTGTCGCCACGAGTAGGCGAGTTCCGGGAAGCCGTGGCACATCACGACGGCAGGGCCGGAGCCGGCCTCGTAGACGGCCAGACGGGTGGGCGGGATCTCGGTGCCCAGGGATCCGCGCCGAGCCGGCACCTGGACGTGCTGGGGAGAGGGAAAGGCAGTCATGCGACCTCCTTTGGCTACGAGCTCTGAGCCGGCTCGACCATGATCTTGGCGTGACGGTCCGGGTGGCGGAGATCCTCGAAGGCTGCGGAGACGCCTTCGAGTCCTACGCGCCCGGTGATGAGCGGATCGACCTCGATCTTGCCCTCGGCGATGGTGCGAAACGTCTGCGCGAACTCCTCGAGCGAGTACCCGAAGGAGAACCGTACGGTGAGCTCCTTGACGATCGCGACCATCGGCTTGACACGCTCTTCCTCCATGGAGACACCGACCACGACGATGCGTGCCATGCGGGGCGCTTCCCGGATGAGCCCCTGAAGAACGCCGGGGACTCCGACGCACTCGAAGACTACGGGCGGGCGCGTTTGCGCGGCCTCGGACCATGCCGCGAATGGGGAGCGTTCCTGCGGATCCACCGCGATGTGAGCGCCGAGGCGCTCCGCGAGGGCTCGGCGCATGGGGGAGAAGTCAGCGGCCACGATCGGCTCGACCTTCTCGAGCGCGAGCCCTGCGATCACGGCCAGGCCGACCGGCCCACAGCCGATGACGACCGCCGAGTCGCGGGCGCTGACGCGGCCCCTCGCGACCGCGTGAATCCCGACGGCAATTGGCTCGGTCAGGGCAGCGTGCTCCGACGGTACGCCTTCGGGCACCGGCAGCATCATCGACTCCGACAGGACCATGCGCTCGGCGAATCCCCCTGGCACGTCGTTCGAGTATCCGATTCCGTGAAACTCGGCTCCGCGTATCAGCAGGGCCGGATGGATCACGCGGTCGCCGGGTCTCGAACGGCGAGCCGTGTCCGGACCGTAGTCCAGGATCTCGCTGCAGAACTCGTGCCCCATGATGACGTCCCTGGAGAGGTCCATCACGGTGGGGGCCCCGGCCTCGCGGGAGGCCTCGACCATCAGGTCGCCGTGTTGGAGTGCATGCAGGTCCGAGCCGCAGATCCCGCATGCAAGCGTTCGAACCAGTATCTCTCCCGATTGGGGCTCAGGATCGGGCACTGTGTCGACGACAATCTTCCCGCCCCGCATCACCGCTGCACGCATCTCGACTACTCCCTCAGTCAGGCCTCATCATCACGCGGCCGGCTCAGCCCGCGGACCGCGACCCTTAGCGTACCACCCTTGAGATCGTCTCTGTTCGTTGTCTGTTGTGGCCGGAGTCGTCCTCGGTCAGGGGAGGTAACGCGCCTGCTCGGGATCCGCAGTCAGGCCCGCTGCCGTCGCTCCGCCCACCAGCGCCATGGTGACTGGCGAGATCACCGAGGGATCCGTCATCACGTTCACGCAGGCGGGCTTCTCGCTCGCCAGCGCGCGCTCGAGCGCGGGAACGAGCTCTGCCGGCTCCACCACGTACTCCCCGTGACAGCCAAAGCCGGCCGCCGCAAGGTCGTAGCGGGTGGCGGCGAGATCCGTCGCCACGTGCCGACCCGGGCCGTAGATCAGGTCCTGTCCGTGTGCCGACATCCCCCACTGCTGATCGTTGTTGACCACCACGACGATCGGTAGCTGGTGTCTCACCATGGTGTCGAACTCGGCGAAGTTGAGGCCGATCGATCCATCGCCGACCGCGCAGACGACCTGCTGATCCGGGTGGGCGAGCTGGGCCGCGATCGCGAACGGCATTCCGGTGCCGAGCTGCGCGAGGTAACCGTGGGAGAGCCAGTGTCCCCCCTCGTGAACTTGCGAGGCCATATCCATCCAGGAAGAGGTCTCGCCCCCGTCCGCGATGACGATCGCATCTCGATCCGCAGTGCGGATGATCGCGTCAGTCAGACGGTAGGGGTGGATCGGAGTCTTCTCCTCCGTCAGGGCCTGGGCGAAGAGGGT
>JAFDER010000147.1 GCA_019310245.1 Deltaproteobacteria bacterium | reverse complement strand
CCACCTTCCCCAGTGACGACTCGGCGCGGCGATAGGCCCTGTTCAACTCGATGTTTCCCAGCTCGAACAAAATGCTATCGGCAATCTCGAGATACAGGTCTCTATCACACTGCCCAAGAGCCCCTTCGATGCGGACCACCGCAGGAATGCCAAGTCTTCGATGCATCTCCTCGTACTGGGGATCATCCCACTTCTGAAGGTAGTGATACACTTCGCGCACCACCGCCCGACTTTCACTGATCAGCTGAATCTGCATGTCGCGGACCCTCCACTCTGCAGCTGACATACGGTGTCAGGACAAAACGACCTCAACTCACCCACCCCGCGGCAATACCCATCACGCTCTCCACACCTGATTCGCTGGACAACAACGCATCCATCCCGCACGTTGCTCATCCCCCCTTTGGCAGTGAGCCGGCGATGGACTCGCCAAGTTGCCTCAGGGTAGGCTTCGGAAGTGGTCTGTCAAGTCGGAAACTTGACAGACTCGCCTTGACGTCCGGCGTCCATCGGGAGCGCGGTGTGGTCTGAGACAGGAAACGCTTGCACTGGCTGCGGCGCGGCGTTGCGCTGTCACCTCACGCAAGGGTGCCGGCGCTGAAACACGGTGTCGGCCGATGGCTTACGAGGCCCACATCCCATCTGACCCCGTGCGGGGTCAGGCCCCGAACGCCTGCGCGTCCAACAGGACCCACGCGGCCTGCAGGTACGACGTCGGGCAGAGCGGGAAGCACTCCTTGCAGTCTTCACACTCCCGGGCGGCGATCTCGGGGAGGAAGGCGATCTCCTTCCGGATCCCCCGATCGATGAACCCGATCGCGTCCTTCTTCTTCACCTCGGCGCAGTAGCGGACGCACAGCCCGCAGTGGATGCAGAAGGAAGCCTCCTGCTCGAACCGGTTCCGATCCGCTCCGTACTCCTCGGCCAGCTCCCGCAAGGGCTCCGAGTCCGGGGCGTGAGCCAGCAGCAGTTCCAGGATGGTCCTGCGAAGCCGGTCGATCTTCTCGGAGCGGGTCCGGACGACCAGGTCGGCCCGGGCCGGGTAGACGCACGAGACGACGAGCTGGGTCCAGTCCCCGAAGTCCAGCTCGACGATGCACAACCGGCACCCGCCGTGGGGCTCCAGCGCTTCGTGGTAGCAGAGCGTGGGAATCGATATCCCCGCGCCCCGGGCCGCCTCGAGGACGCTCATCCCTTCCGTGGCGGTGACTTCCCTGCCGTCGATCCGCATCCGGAGGTCACTCATCGCCGGCCACCTTCACGATCATGCGCTCTTCCTCCGGCAGAGGATCCGGCACCGGCTCGCCCGAGATCTTCACCACCGCGTCGTAGCGAGAGGGGCAGACTTCAAAGCAGACGCCGCAGGCGTCGCACTTCTCCTGGTCGATGACGTGGATCTGCTTCCGGACGCCCTCGATTCCCTGCGAGGGGCACTTCTTCATGCAGATCAGGCACCCCCGGCACTTGTCCGGGTCGATGTAGTACGAGACCAGCGCCTTGCAGGACAGGGCCGGACACCGCTTCTCCGTGATGTGCGCCTCGTACTCGTCCCGGAAGTAGCGCAGGGTGGAGAGGAACGGGTTGGGGGCGCTCTTCCCCAGGGCGCAGAGCGATGCCTCCATGGCGACCTCGGAGAGATCCTCGAGGGTCTCGATGTCCCCCTCCCGGCCCTTCCCCTCGCAGATGTTCGAGAGGATCCGGTGCATCTGCCTCAGGCCCTCGCGGCAGGGGACGCACTTGCCGCAGGACTCCTCCGTCAGGAAATCGATGAAGTACCGGGCGACGTCCACCATGCAGTTGTCTTCATCCATGACGATCATCCCGCCGGACCCCATCATGGAGCCCGCCTCGGTCAGTTCGTCGAAGCCGACCTCGAGATGCAGCAGTTCCTCCGGGAGGCAGCCGCCGGACGGTCCCCCGGTCTGCACGGCCTTGAACTTCTTCCCGCCGGGGATGCCGCCGCCGATCTCGTAGATGATGTCCTTGAGCGGCATGCCCATGGGCACCTCGACCAGGCCGGTGTTCACGATCTTGCCGACCAGGGAGAAGATCTTCGTGCCCGTGCTCCCCTCCGTGCCGATCCCCGTGAACCAGTCCGCGCCGCGGTTGACGATGAGCGGAACGTTGGCCCAGGTCTCCACGTTGTTCAGGACGGTGGGCTTGCCCCAGAGCCCCTTGACGTTGGAGCGGACGTACTTCGGCCGCGGCTCTCCGACCCGGCCTTCCAGGGACGTCATCAGTGCCGTGGATTCGCCGCAGACGAAGGCGCCGGCCCCCTTGTGCACCATGACCCGGAAGTCGAACCCCGAGCCGAGGATGTCCTCCCCCAGCAGGCCGTACTCCTCGGCTTGCCGGATCGCCAGCGTCACGTTCGTAACCGCCAGCGGATACTCCTGCCGGACGTAGACGTAGCCCTCCCGGGCACCGATGGTGTAGCCGCCGATGATGAGCCCCTCGAGGATGGAGTGCGGGTTCCCTTCGAGGAGCGCCCGGTCCATGAACGCCCCGGGGTCCCCCTCGTCGGCGTTGACGATCACGTACCTGGGTTCGTCCTTCGCGTTGCGGGAACCCTCCCACTTGCGCCCCGCCGGGAAGCCGGCGCCACCCCGCCCGCGGATGTTGGACTTCTTGACCTCCTCGAGCACTTCCTCGGGGCCCATGTCGAAGAGCGCCTTTTCGAGCGCCGAGTACCCGCCGATGGCCAGGTAGTCGTCGATGCTCCGGGAGTCGATCCTGATGTTGTGCTCGAGCAGGGTCCGCTCCTGGTGCCGGTAGAACGGGATGTCGTTCTCGTGGACCGCTCGTTCACCCGTGACCGGGTCCTCGTAGAGCAGACGCGTAACGACCTGCCCACCCTGGATGCTCGACGTGACGATCTCGGGGACGTCTTCGGGTTTCACCTGGAGATAGCAGGTCCCCTCGGGATGGAGCACCACCACGGGGCCGCGCTGACAGAAGCCCGGACATCCGGTGCCACGGGTGTCCACGTCCGCCTCGAGGCCCCGCGCCGCGAGTTCGGTCTCGAAGGCGGCGATGACCTCCCCCGCGCCCGACGCCAGGCAACCCGCACCGGCGCAGATGGAGACGCAGGGCCGGTCGGCCGGTCGATCGTCGGCCAGGCGTTGCCGGTAGGCCGCTAACTCTTCCGGCGTGCGTAGTGGCGTCATGGGCATCCTCTACTCGTAGCCCGAAAGCACGTCTTCCGTCTTTCCGGTCGACACGTTGCCGTGGGTCTTGCCGTCGATCTCGATCACCGGTCCCAGCGCACAGCAGCCGAGGCAGTTGACGGTCTCCAGGCTGAACTTCAGGTCCAGGTCCGTCTCCCCGGGCTTGAGGCCGATCAGTTCCTCGACCGTGTCCAGGACCCTCGGGGCGCCGCGGACATGACAGGCGGTGCCCAGGCAGACGTGGACCTGGTGCCGGCCCTTCGGGACCAGGCTGAAGGCCTTGTAGAAAGTGGCGATGTGCCGGACCCGGGAGAGCGGGACCCCCAGGCGTTCGTTGACTCTCGTGAGGGCCTCCCGGGGCAGCCAGCTCATCTCGGTCTGGATGTCCAGCATGACCTGGATCACTGAGCTGGCCTCGCCCCGGTGGTTGTCGATGATCTCATCGACGCGATCGAGATCCATGGCTGCTTCCAACCTTCCGTTGCCTGCCTTCACAATGCGAGGGCGTAACACTTCTGATCGACGTCGTAACGGACGAGGCCCTGCCGGGAGGAGTCGTTCATGTGCCTCGTGACGTCGGACGGGCTCAGGCCGAGCCGCTCGGAGATGTCCCGGGTGGAGAGAGGGCTCTCCCGAAGGAGCATCAGGGTCTGGCTGACGGCCAGCCGGTCGGCGATCAGGTCGTGAATCACCCGGTTCACCTCGTCGCTCTCGTAGAACGCCCGGTAGGCCTCCTCCGACCGCTCCGGGACCCTGAGCTTCTCCCGCTCCACCAGCTTCACGTAGGGGACCAGCTGACTCAGGGCATCGAGCTTCCGCTTCAGGTCGGGCGCCTCGATCCCCTCCCCCCGGCCGAGCGGTCCGAGTTCCTGGAGCTGCCCGGCGAAGTCGCTCATGATCTCGGCGAAGCGAGTCCCCTCCGCGGCGGAGATCCACGAAAGCCTCAAACGGCCGGAGGCCACGCCCACGTGGTCCAGGAGCTTCTTCAAAAGAAGCATGTTGCCCAGCGCGTCGTAGTTTCCCTCCGTCGCATAGTGGCACTCGCCCGGCCAGCAGCCGCCGATGATCACCCCGTCGGCTCCGCCCTGAAACGCGCGGAGCACGAAGGCCAGGTCCACCCGGCCGGTGCACATCACGCGGATGATCCTTATCCCCGTGGCATAGCTTTGCCTGGTCACGCCAGACAGGTCCGCGGCGGAATACGCTCACCAGTTGCACAGAAATGCGACGATTCTCGGCGCAGGCTCGAGTCCGCTCATGCTCCGACCTCCACGCTCGTCTCGGGGATTCCCGACGCGCACGGGCTCTTCCCGCCCGGGGAACTCCACGGATCCAAGAGCGCCGCGTCGATCTGGTTCATGACCTCGTCGTTGGTGAAGTGCCGAAGAACGACGGCGTCGGTCGGGCACTTGGCGCAGCAGAGCCCGTCCCCCTTGCAGAGGGCGGGATTCACCTCGGCCTTGCGACCCGCCGGCGTCTCACGCCAGTGGATCGCGCCGTACGTGCAGGCCGTGATGCACGCCCCGCAGGACACGCAGTCCTGCTCCCGGACCTCGCAGACGGCCCCGGAGGCGGTGACCGTGTCGTGGGCGAGGAGAGTCACGGCCCGGCCCGCCGCGCCGTAGGCCTGGCTGATCGTCTCCGAGAGGTGCTTGGGATAGTGGTTTGCCCCGCACATGAAGATGCCGTCCGCGGCGAAGTCCACCGGCCTGAGCTTCACGTGCGCTTCCTGAAAGAAGCCGTCCTGGTTCACGGGAACCTTGAAGAGGCGGGTGATCTCCGCGGTGCCCGCCGAGGGGACCACCGCGGCCGACAGGGTCACGAGGTCGGCGTCGATGGCCAGCCGCATTCCGAGGATGCGGTCGGGCACGGTGACCCGGAGAACGGGCTTTCCCTCCTCGTCCGTGGCGGGCTCCACCACGGGCTTCTCGTCCGGTTCCCAGCGCACGAAGTCGACGCCCTTCTCGGCCGCCTCGCGGTACTTGTCCTCGCTGTAGCCATAGGTCCGCATGTCCCGGAACAGGATGGAGATGTCCATCTCGGGGCGCAGGGCCTTCAGCGCGAGCGCGTTCTTCACGGCCTGGCTGCAACAGACCCGCGAGCAGTAGTCCCGGCCCTCCTGCCGGCAACCGACGCACTGGATCATCACCAGGCTGCGGGCGTTCGCGAGCCCTTCGTCACCCCCGACGATCCGCTCCTCCAGCTCGAGCTGCGTCCATACCCGATCGTCCTCGCCGTAGAGGTACTCGGTGGGCTCGTGCTCCTCGGCCCCCGTGGCGAGGATGGCGGCGCCGTGGTGGATCGTCTTCACCCGGCCCTCCGATTCGAGCGTGGTGACGAAGCTGCCCACGTACCCGGACACGTCCGTGATGGTCGCCTCGTGGGACACGTGGACGAGGGGGTGCCGGTAGACCTTCTGAATCAGGTCGCTCAGCCAGACCTGGACGTCCAGGCCCTCCAGGGTGGTCTGGATCCGTCGCGCCATGCCGCCCAGGTCCTTCTGCTTCTCCACCAGGTGGACCGTGAACCCCTGCTCGGCCAGGGCCAGCGCGCAGGTCATCCCGGCCACGCCTCCGCCGACCACCAGGGACGCCTTGTCGACGGGCAGCTCGAACTCCTCCAGCGGCTCCAGCTCGATGGTCCTGGCCACCGACATGCGGACGATGTCCTTGGCCTTCCGGGTGGCCTCCTCCTTCTCCTTGGAGTGGACCCAGGAGCAGTGCTCCCGGATGTTGGCCATGTCGAAGAAGTACTGGTTGATGCCGCCTTCCCGCAGCGTGTCCCGGAACAGCGGTTCGTGAGTCCGCGGCGTGCAGGCGGCCACCACCACGCGGTTGAGCCCCTTCTCCCGGATCGTGTCGGCGATCTGCTCGGCCGCGTCGGTCGAACAGATGAAGAGCCCCTCTTCGGCGTGCGCGACGTGGTCCAGGGTCTTTACGTACTCCACCAGCGATGGGATGTCCACCACGCGGCCGATGTTCGCGCCGCAGTGACAGGCGAAGACTCCCACCCTGACTTCCTCTTCGGAGACGTCCCGTTCCTCGGGATACACCCGCTCCTTGTCCAGCCGGCCCCTCCGGGACGCCAGGAGCGCCCCCGCCATGGCGTTGGCCCCGCTGGCGGCCACCACCGACTCGGGGATGTCCAGGGGCCCCTTGAACGCGCCGCTGACGAATACCCCCGGGCGGGTGGTCTCGATGGGATTGACCGGGTCGGTCCGGCAGAACCCGTGCTCGTCCAGTTCGATGCCGAACTGCTCGGCCAGGTGCTCGACCTCCGCGGGGGGACCAAGCCCCACGCCCAGGACCACCAGGTCGAATTCCTGTTCCTTCACACCGTCCGCATCGGTGGCGTACCGGATCGTCACGTTCTTCGTAGAAGGGATCTCGCGGCCGACGTCCACGTAACTGCGGATGAACTCGACCCCGGGGAGACTCTCCGTCCGCCGGTAGAAGCGTTCGAAGTCCTTGCCGAAGGAGCGGATGTCGTTGTGGAAGATGACCGCCTCGGTGTCGGCGTCGTGATCCTTGGTCAGAATCACCTGCTTCTGGATGTAGGAGCAGCAGACCGAGGAGCAGTAGCTGTGGCCGCCCTCGAGGACCTGTCGGGAGCCGACGCAGTGGATCCAGGCGATCTTCTTCGGGTGCTTCTTGTCGGACGGGCGCAGGATCTCACCCTCGTGCGGCCCGGTGGCGCACAGGAGCCGTTCGAAGTCGAGGCTGGTCACCACGTTCTCGTACTTCCCGTAACCGTAGTCGCCCCTCAGTCCGGGATCGAACACCCCGTAGCCCGGAGACAGGACGATCGCTCCCACCTTGACGACTTGCTTCCTCGCCTTCTGTCGCAGATCGATGGCGTTGTTCTTGCAGACGCTCTCGCAGATCGTGCACTTCTGGTCCTCGAGGTAACGGCATCGGTCATCGATGTAGGGGACCAGCGGAACGGCCTGGGAGAAGTAGATGTGGATGGCCTTGCTGTCGGAAAGCTCCTGGTTGAACGCATCCGGGACCGGGATCGGGCAGTACTCGGTGCAGACCGTGCAGCCCGTGCAGAGGTCTTCGTCGACGTACCGGGGCTTCCTCGTCAGCGTGACCAAAAAGTCTCCGGCCCGGCCCTCGACCGTGTCGACTTCCGTGTACGTCAGGATCTCGATGTTGGGATGCCGATCGCACTCGATGAACTTCGGCGACTCGATGCACATCGAACAGTCGTTGGTGGGGAAGGTCTTGTCCAGCTGGGCCATCTTCCCGCCGATGGTCGGCGCCTTCTCGACCAGGTAGACCTTGTAGCCCGACGTGGCGAGGTCGAGGGCGGCCTGGATGCCGCTGATGCCGCCGCCGACGACCATCACGTCTCCGAAGCTGCCGGGGGCGGCGCTCATCGCGTCTCCTCGCCTGCCTCGAGCGCTTCCAGGACCACCTCGGTCAGGTCCTTGACCTCGAGGGCGTTCTCGTCCTCGAGGCCGAGTCGGCTCTCCTCGAAGTTGCTGATGCAGTAGGGGCATGAGGTGACCAGCACCTCCGCGCCGACCTCCCGCGCCTGCGCCAGCCGGATGTCGCCGAATCTCTCCTCCTTCTCCGTGTGCATCCAGATCCGGCCGCCGCCGCCGCCGCAGCAGAGACTGTTCTGACGGGAGTCGGACATCTCCACCAGTTCCAGTCCGCGGAGCTTCGCCAACACCTCCCG
>JAFDER010000146.1 GCA_019310245.1 Deltaproteobacteria bacterium | reverse complement strand
GCGGATGCCACGCTCTACCACCTCGACGAGCACTTCGACCTCATGGCGGAGCACACGGCACTGGATGCCCGCCACATCGGATCTTGATGGCTCTCAGCCAGCCTCCAGCTGAATCACCCCCTGCAGGAGCCCCTCGACGGCCTTCTTCATCGCCTGAGGATCGAACGGCTTCTTGAGCACCGTGAAGTGCCCATACCTCATGGCCTTGTTCATGAGATCGCTCTCCGGGAAGGCCGTGATGATCATCGTCTGGACATCGACCTCGTGGCCTGCCATCCACTCGAGCACGTCGGGCCCCGAAACCTCGGGCATCTGCAGGTCGAGGATGAGAAGGGAGAAGATGCTGTCCTTCTCCAGGATCTCGATGGCCTCTTTTCCGCCAGGCGCAGCGACAACCTCGACCCCCATGGCCGAGAGGAGCAAGCTGACGAGCACGACCAGCTCCTCGTCGTCGTCCACCACGAGAATCCTGTGGCGTGTGTTCGCTGCGGAGGTCTTGAGCCACTTCTCGATCTCCGCGCGGATGAATCTCCACTGTCGTCCCACCTTCACGGCGGGGATCTTGCCCTCCTGGGCCAGCCGGGTGAGGGTGCGGACCTTGATGCTCGTGAGCTCGGAGAGCTCCTTGGGGCCTATCATGTCGAGCTTGGTCATGACGTCTCCAGAGCATGCTCGAGGTCCCTTTCGGAGATTCTGAAGAAAATCGAAACCTCGACCCGCTTCGGTGCTACTGATATGACAGATCCAAGGATGGAGCACAACATGAGCCGCAACCGCCCCGACCTTGTTCCCGCGTCCCTGCAGAGGGTGCGCTGCTTCCTCAACACGAAGGGCCGGATGAAGGTGAAACCCTGGGCCGGTCCGGAGGAGACCCTGGACGCGTTCCACGACGCCCTGGTCTCCCACAGGGATGACGACGCGTTCTGGACCGGCATGAAGTCCCTGCTCGAGGCGCTCGCCTCGGACATGAGCAGGCGGCTGAGCGGCGACGTGGTGGACAACGAGGTGCTCGACCCGGAGACGCACCAGGCACTGCTCGAGGAGATCCGCGCCGCGCTCGCGCAGCAGAAGAAGGGAAGGGGGGGCTTTTGCAGGCTCGCCTCGTCCCTGTCCGTGCCGGCCGTGGGCCTGCTCGCCATCCTGGGCGGCGTGGCCACTGTCGGCTGCGGCTCGACGTCGTCCATCGAGGGCGACACGTCCACGGACGTCGCGACCGAGACCGTCGATCCAGCCGTGGATCCGATCCCCGAGCCTCTCCCCGAGCCGGGCTGCGAGCACGAGGGCATGACCCTGGAGCGGATCCTCGGCGAGTGCGTGGAGAACGAGGAAGCGCGCACCCGCTACATCGAGTGCATCGACGGGCTGCACTCATCGTGGCACACGGGCCTGCGGGATCTGTTCGAGTGCGAGGACTGCTGGGAGGTCCTCTCACAGCTCGACTGCCTGGCCTACGGCATGACGGACTTCTGCTCGAACCCGGAGGAGGCCGGCGAGTACGACCTCGACACCCTCCTGGACAACTGCTCCGTGCTGCTCTACCTGGGCGTTCGTTTCGATTGAGGCCGCGCGCCGGATGATCGCCCATCCCTTCGACCGGGTCGAGCGCAAGCCCCGCACGTGCATCTGGGAGATCACCGGAGCGTGCAACCTGCGCTGCGTGCACTGCGAGAACAACTGCGGCGAGAGGGGCAGTCGCGAGCTCTCGCTCGATCGGATGATGGAGGTGGCCGGGGACCTGGCGCGGCTCGGGTGCAGGACGGTGGACGTGACGGGCGGCGAGCCGCTGCTCATGCCAGTGTGGGACCGGCTGTGCGCGAGGATCCGCGATCTGGGCATGCAGATCGCGCTCATCACGAACGGCACCCTGCTCACGGACGAGGTCCTCGACAGGGCCCTGGACTCCGGCGTGGGCCTCGTGGCGGTGTCCATCGACGGCCTGCGCGAGGTGCACGACGCCACGCGCCTGAGGCCCGTGCCTGGACCCTCGCCCTTTCAGGAGGCCGTCGCTGGCATCGAGCGGGCCGTACCACGCGCGCGCACGCGCGTCATCACGCAGGTGAACCGCACGAACCTGCACCAGCTCGCCGACATGCGCGAGCTCATCGCGGGGCTGGGCGTCGAGAGCTGGCAGCTGCAGCTCGCCGTGCCCACGGGCCGGGTCCTCGAGCTTGCAGAGCCCTACGTGATCCATCCGGCGGATCTCGACGAGCTGACCTCCTTCATCGTGGATGCGGTGCAGGACGGCGGCCCTCCGCACATCGACACCGGGGACACGATCGGCTACTACACGGACCGCGAGCCGAGCCTGCGCAAGCGCTCGAGCGGCCAGGGCATGTGGCTCGGGTGCCAGGCCGGGATCCGCTCCGTGGCGATCACGTACGACGGCATGGTGCGCGGCTGCTCGGCCATGCCGGCCGACTTCGACGCGGGCGATCTGCACGAGGAGAGCCTCGAGGCGATCTGGAACGACGCGGAGAGGTTCGCCTACTCGACGCGCTTCGATCCCCGAAAGCTCACCGGCGACTGCGCCTCGTGCCGCTTCGCGGCCCTGTGCCGCGCCGGGTGCACCACCATGGCCTTCTGGGTCACGGGCACGATCTACGAGAATCCGTACTGCCTCATGAGCCAGGGAAAGGTCCGATGAAGCACCTGATCAAGCTCTTCACCGCCGGGCTCGAGACCACGCTCGCCTGCCCGTGCCGCTGCGAGACGTGCGGCTCCTCCGCGGGCAGACCCCGCCCCTCGGAGCTCACGACCGACGAGTGGCGCTCCGTGATCGGCGACCTCGCCGCGCTGGGCTGCCAGAGGGTCACGCTCATGGGCGGCGAGCCTCTCGCCCGGGACGACTGGCCCGACCTGGCCCACAGGTCCGTCTCGGAGGGAATGGACACGGACCTCATCACCTCGGGCATCGGCGTGGACGTGGAGACGGCCGCTCTCGCGAGCGACATCGGGCTCGTCTCCGTCACGGTGAGCGTGGACGGCACGCGCGAGGTGCACGACTCCCAGAGGAAGGTGCCCGGGTGCTTCGACCAGGCGCTCGAGGCGATCCGCCTCTTCGACATGGCCGGCCTGCGCGTGGGCGTGACCTCGCAGGTCAACCGGGAGACGCTCCCGACCCTCGAGGCGCTGGCCCCGCTCCTGCAGGGCGCGGGCGCCATGGGGTGGCAGGTGCAGCTCACGCTTCCGGTGGGCCGCGCGCAGGACAGGTCCGACCTCGTCCTGGATCCCGGACTCATGCCCGAGGTCCATGCGGTGCTGAGGAGGCTCGTCGAGCGCCCCGGCCTCAGGCCCTTCATCACGGACAACATCGGCTACCTCACGAAGGACGACCCGGTCCTGCGCACTCCCCCCGGCGCACCGATCCGCGTCTGGCTCGGGTGCTTCGCGGGTCTGCGCACAATAGGGATCACCAGCGACGGCGGGGTGAAGGGCTGCCTCGCGCTTCCCGACTCGTGCATCGATGGCTCGGTGCGCAAGGAGCCGCTCGCGCGCATCTGGAGCGACCCGGACCGCTTCGCCTACACGCGCTCCTACGACCCGTCATGCCTCTCGGGCGCGTGCGCGGACTGCGTGTACGCGAAGGTGTGCCGCGGCGGCTGCACGGCCACGGCCATGACCGTGCACGGCCGGCAGGGCGTGTCCACGCACTGCCTCAGGCTGCACGGCGTGAAGTAGCGAAAGGGCAGTGGATCAGGGGGAGGGTTCGGGACCGTAGGCCGGGGCGCCGTAGAGCGTGTCCCACTCCGTTTCGGGGTCGCCGACCGCCTCGACCGCATCCTCCACGGCGTCCGAGTCGGTGTCGGCCGAGGCATCCTCGGGCGGGTCGGACTCGTAACACCCCGCGGAGCCCAGCCCGAGAGCGGTGCCGCAGAGCACTGACCAGAGAAGCCTGTGGATGCGCGTCGCCATGATCAGGGAGAGGGCTCGGGTCCGTAGGCCGGGGCGGGGCCGTACATGGTTTCCCACTCCACACCAGGATCCTCGACCGCATCCTCCATGGCGTCCGAGTCGGTGTCGGCCGAGGCATCCTCGGGCGGGTCGGACTCGTAGCACCCCGCGGAGCCCAGGCCCAGCGCGGCGCCGCACAAGACGCTCCAGACGATCCTGTGTATCCGCGTTGCCATGATCAGGGCCCCGGTGGTCCGTACTCGGGCATGCCGTAGGCGGGCGCGACCTCGGGTTCCGCGTCCTCGGCCACGTCCGGCAGACTGGCGTCGGTGTCGGCCGAGGCATCCTCGGGCGGGTCGGACTCGTAGCAGCCCGCCGCGCCCAGCCCCAGCGCCGTGCCGCACACGATTGACCAGAGGAGCCTGTGGATCCGCGTCGCCATCCCGACCTCGCTTCCTGGCCTGATTATAGCAGTGTTGACGGGGAAGGCCAGGCGGGTCTACGGCGAGCCGTACATGGGCGCGCCATAGAGGTCCACGATCGGCTCCTCCTCCTCGATGTCCCCGAGCGGATCCTCCGCATCGGAGACGGCGTCCTCGGAGGCGTCCTTCGGCGGATCGGACTCGTAGCACCCGGCCAGCCCGATGGCCGTGCCGCACAGCACCGACCAGAGGAGCTTCTCGATTCGCGTCGCCATGTCCCTACAATAGCATGCGCTGCCCCGAAGGCCAGCGCATCGGTGGCCATGTGTTCCTCACTAGGGGTCCACCATGGGGCCATAGAGAGGTTCGGGTGAAGGAACGTCCTCGGCATCGTCCCAGAGATCCTCGACCGAGCCGTCCACGGGAGGGCCGTACGCGTCCGCCATGCCATCTTCGCGGGGCTCGTTTTTCTCGCATCCCATGATGCCGATGGCCGCGCCGCACAGAACGGACCAGAAGAGCTTCTCGAGCCGTGTCGCCATGCCGTCTCGCCCCCTTTCCCCTCAACGATAACACGTCATCACTACCGGTCCATGAATGAATGGCAAATTCCCGCGGTTGTCCCCGAAACCAGAATGATATCGGATAATTGCAAGGGGGGAGCCTGTCCCCCTATAATGCCGGCGATGGAGTACGTGTGGGCCGTGGTGCTGGGAGTCGTGCAGGGTGTGACGGAGTTCCTGCCCGTGTCGTCTTCCGGGCACCTGGCCGTGGCGCAGGAGAAGCTGGGCATGGAGGGGCCGAGGCTGCTCATGACGACCGCGCTGCACGCCGGCACGCTGGGATCCATCATCGCCCTGTACCGGCGTGACGTGTGGGAGCTCGTGCGCGGCTCTGCCGGCGCGCTCGCGCCCGGGCCGTGGGGCAGGGGGCGAGGCGGCTCTGCCTCCGAGGCGGACAGGAAGGGGCTCGCCACGGCCTTCGCCATCCTGATGGCCACGCTCGTGACCGCGCCCATCGGGCTCGCGCTCGAGCCTCACATCGAGCACCTGAGCCGCGACCTTCCGTCCGTGGGGGGGTTCTTCCTGATCACCGGGCTTCTCCTGCTCGGCACGCGCTTCCTGGCGCCCGGGACGCGCCATGTGGGCTACCTCATTGCGATTCCCATCGGCATCGCACAGGGCCTTGCCGTCTTTCCCGGGATCTCTCGCTCCGGGGCCACCATCGTGATGGCCCTCATCCTCGGCACGCACCGTGACGAGGCCGTCCGCTTCTCGTTCCTTGCCGCGCTTCCCGTGCTCGCCGGCGCCATGGTGCTCGAGGGAGGCATGGAGATGGCCGATCTGGCCGTGCGCTGGCCCGTTTACCTGATCGGCGGCATCGCAGCCTTCGGCGCGGGGTGCGTGAGCCTCGGGCTCCTCATCAGGATCACGCACAGACGCCGCCTGCACCTCTTTGCCCCCTATCTCGTGCTCCTGGGGCTTGCCCTGATCCTCTCTTGACGGTTAGTCTGATCACAGGAGAACAAGATGACCACGAGTGAAAGCAGCCGCTTTGCGGTGATCATGGCCGGTGGGCAGGGAACGCGCTTCTGGCCGGAGTCCACACCCGCCAGGCCCAAGCAGCTTCTCGACCTGCTCGGCGTGCGCAAGAGCCTCCTTCGCATCAGCTACGAGAGGGCCCTCGGCCTGGTCCCGCCCGAGAACGTCATCATCGTCACGGGGCGGTCCATCGGCGAGCAGGTGCGCGAGGACCTGACCGAGATCCCCGAGCGGAACATCCTCGTCGAGCCCGTGGGCCGCAACACCTCTCCCTGCGTGGGATGGGCCGCGCTGCACGTGCGCGCCGCGGATCCGAACGGCGTCATGGCCGTCCTGCCCGCTGACCACTTCATCCGCGACGAGGAGGCGTTCTGCAACGTGATGCGCGTCGCCATGGACCGCGCCGGGAGCGCGAACACCATCGTGACCATCGGGGTCAAGCCGAGCCGGCCCGAGACCGGATACGGCTACATCGAGGGCGGCGAGAGCGTGGACGGCGACGTGCTCATGGCCAGGCGGTTCGTGGAGAAGCCCGACCGGCTCACGGCCGAGCACTACCTGCGAGACGGGAATTTCTTCTGGAACGCCGGCATCTTCAACTTCACGGCGGAGCGCATCCTCACCGACATCGGGCGGTTCCTGCCCGACCTGGCCCGGGGCCTCGAGCGCATCGAGGAGGGCGTGCGCGGAGGCGACCCGGCCGCGGAGGCGAGGATCGTGGAGCAGGTCTACGGCGAGATCGAGGGCATCTCCATCGACTACGGCGTCATGGAGAGGAAGGAGAAGGGCGGCATCGAGGTCATCCCCGGCGAGTTCGGGTGGTCGGATCTGGGCTCCTGGGGCGCCATCTACGAGCACCTGCCCTGCGACGTGGAGGGCAACGTGGTGCGCGGCGGGGCGATCCCGGTCCTCGAGGACGTCAAGGGGTGCCTGCTGAGCACGTCCAAGCCGGGGAAGGTGATCGCCTTATGTGGTGTTGAGGACCTCGTGGTGATCGACACCGAGGATGCGGTGCTCGTGGTTCCGCGCATCCGCGATCAGGAAGTGAGGAAGCTTCAGAAGCTCGCCAAGAAGAGGAAGGGAGACTAGGCAGCATGAACCGGACCATCTTCAGGGAGTACGACGTCCGGGGGATCGTGGGCGCGGATCTGGACGAGTCGACCGTCACCACGCTGGGCCGGGCCATCGGCACCTACTTCTCCGGCCGCGGCATCAAGAGCACCGTGGTGGGCAGGGACGCGCGGATCTCCTCTCCCGACGTCTTCGACTGGCTCACCTCGGGCCTGCTGTCCACCGGCATGGACGTCATCGACGCGGGCATGGTCCCCACGCCGCTGCTCTACTTCTCGGTCTTGCACTTCAAGAACGACGCCGGCGTCATGATCACGGGCTCGCACAACCCGCCGGACTACAACGGCTTCAAGATGCAGATCGGCCACGCCTCGGTCTACGGGGCCATGATCCAGAAGATCGGCGACATCGCCTTCTCCGGGGACTTCGCGAAGGGGCAGGGCTCCATGTCCACCCTCGAGCCCGTTCCCGAGTACCTGGATTACGTGGCCAGGAACATCACCCTCGAGCGCACGGACATCAAGGCCGTGGTGGACGCCGGCAACGGCGTGGGCGGCATGGTCGCCATCCCGCTCATGCGCAGGCTCGGCCTGGATCCCATCGAGCTGTTCTGCGAGCCCGACGGCACGTTCCCGAACCACCACCCCGATCCCACGGTCCCGAAGAACCTCGAGGCCCTCATCGCGAAGGTGAGGCAGACCGGCGCGGACCTGGGCATCGGCTACGACGGGGACGCGGACCGCATCGGGGTCGTGGATTCGCAGGGCGAGATCATCTGGGGCGACAAGCTGCTCCTCATCTTCGCCCGCGACATCCTGAAGGACAACCCCGGCGCCGCGGTCATCGGCGAGGTCAAGTGCTCGAAGGTGCTCTACGACGGCGTCAGGGAGAGTGGCGGCGAGCCCGTCATGTGGAAGACCGGCCACTCGCTC
>JAFDER010000145.1 GCA_019310245.1 Deltaproteobacteria bacterium | reverse complement strand
GCCGGGAGTACACGCGCCGTCCTCGTATACGTCCGGATCCGTGCACTCGTCGCCGTCGTCGCAATCGGCCGTGTTGTTCTCGAACGTGCAGATCCTGCCCGTGCCTCCCTCCGCGCAGGAGTCGTCCGTGCACACGTTCTCGTCGTCGCATTCGGGGTCCGCGTGGCAGGAGAAGCGGCAGTTCGACTCGCACCCGTCGTCGGCCACGTCGTTGCCGTCGTCGCACTCCTCACCGTCGTCGAGGGTGCCGTCCCCGCATGTGAGCGGCACGCACAGTCCCTCCTCGCAGGCGCCCTCCACACCGTCCAGCGTGCAGGGATCGCCGTCGTCGAGGGGTGTCCCGGCCTCGCAGGTGCCGTCGGACGAGCAGGTCTCCGCTCCGTTGCACGGATCGCCGTCGTCGCACTCGGAGTCCTCCGTGCACTCCACCGTGCCGTCCGTGCCATCCGTGCCGTCCTCCGTGTCCGTGGGATCCTCCGTCACGTCCTCGTCCCCGTCCCCCTTGGTCTTGGTCGTGCCGCCGCATCCGAAGGCCAGAGCAGCGATGGTGATCACGCAGACCACCATGTGAAGCCTCATGTGCATGTGGGTTCCTCCCTTTCTTGTGTACGATTAAATGTACACCAGAAAAACTGTGCGTCCAGGAAGGGTTACGGTTGCAGCGTCAAGCCAGCTATTTCACGTATCGGGATACCATGGTTGAGAAGTAGGGTCTGGGGGGGGGCTGATGGAGCGGGGACACGATCCGGCCGGAAGCGTGGATGCTGGATGGGCGGGAATGCGGGTTGATTTGTGCTGCGCGCTCGCTCAGGGTTGCAGCTCGAAGGCGCCGATGTCGGGCCCCGTCCCGGCCGGAATGGGATTATCATCCATGTCCTTCTCGTAGCCGAGGTCCAGGCCGGCATCCACCGCGGGCGAGCTGGCCTGCAAGGTGAAGTCTCCGCCTGTCGCATCGACAAACAGCGGGTCGCCGACGAGGGGGTTGGCGCCGTGGGTCGTCCCGGATGAGAACAGGTTGTTGCTCCCGATGATGGAACCTCCGCCCGAGAAGAGGGTTCCGTCCGTCAGGCTGAAGATGTTGTTGTTGACGATCATCTCACCTGATGAGATCAGGTTGGTTTCCACGTCATGAAAGGTGTTGTTCTCCAGCACGCAGGGTGTGTCGGTCAGGCATGTCACGCCGCCGTCGGTCCCGGTCACCAGGTTTCCGTAGAACTCGAGGTTATCGGAATGATGGTACAGCGCCCCACAGCTGGGCCCCTCGATGACGTTGTGGCGGATGATGAGTCCCTCGCCATTGGCAAAGTACAAGCTTGCACCGCCGTCGCCGGTGGTCTTGGGGCCCATCGTGCGGTTGTGCTCGAAGATGCCATCGTCCTGCAGGACCGCGTTGTTCGAGATGAAGCAGAACTTGTTTCCGCTGTTGGTGCGATCCAGCAAGTTGTGGTGGACATGCCAGCCGTTCACGTCGCTGAGCTGGACCGCGTCTCCGGAAGCTTCCTCCTGTGGAGTGTAGGGCTCTATCCAGTCGTCGTTGACGTGATGCACGTGGTTGTGGGCGATCTCGATCCCTTCGAGTGCCTGGATGAACATGCCGTCGTCGCCGATGTTCATGATCTCGTTGTACGAGATGACCAG
Organism: Deltaproteobacteria bacterium; assembly: GCA_019310245.1. Taxonomy (GTDB): domain Bacteria; phylum Myxococcota_A; class Polyangia; order DRWM01; family DRWM01; genus JAFDER01. The sequence goes on along the minus strand of JAFDER010000145.1, from coordinate 6,240 downwards.
CCCGGCATAGCCGAACATCCTGATGCCCCACTGCGGGCCATCACAGATGTTGTTGTCGATCAGCCCGTCGACGCCTTCGCCACCGAAGCGGTAGCAGCTCGTTCCATCTGGAGCGTACACGTGGATGTCCCGGATGGTGACCCCGCTGGGGCCACTCCAGTTGTAGATGGCGTGACCATCACCGAGGTATTCGATGTATGGGCGATCTCCTGCACCGTACGCTCCAATCGTGACGCCCGGGGCTCCGAGCTCGAATGGCTCGGCCAGGACCTGAGCAGTGCCGCGCTTGATCAGGTAGGCGTGGCCCTCGGTCATGCTGCCGATGTCGCCAATGTTGTCATGGGGATTGGCATGGGTCCCATCCTGGGTCCCGCTATTGCCGGGGTCGATGAACACCGTGGTGCTCTCGGGCACCACCTCCACGGTCACGTCGGCAGTGTTGATTCCCAGAACACTGTCCTCGACTCGAATGGTCAGCACGTTGGACCCGGCCGAGAGCCCGCTGTCGTCCGCGATGAAGATCCGTCCAGCGGAGCTGTCGATGCCGTAGATGCCGGCGTCATTTCCGGCGGTGATCGTGAATACCGACATCCCTGCCGTCCGATTCGGTGAGAGCTTGGCATGGCCAACATCGTCACCGACTTCCGCCACATCGGGAATCAGAAGCTGCTGATCGAAGAAGAAACGGATGTTGGTGTCTGGTCCATCGACATCGACATCGGCGTCGGTGACAGCATCGGTGTCGGCATCGATATCGGCATCGACATCGGCATCGGGATTCTCCGGGTCATCGTGGCCGGGGCCACAACCGGCGGCATATCCGATGGCAATGATGAAGGTGCAAAGTGCACGCGACTTGATGGATGTCATTCGAGCTTCCACCTGAACCACTATATCCACGAACGCAGGTCGAACAAGGGCCCTTAACGGTCAGATCCGGGGCTCGCCGTCCGGGAAGAGGATCTTGTGGGTCTGCAGGTTCAGGCGCACGTCGAGGCGGTCCTCGAGGATCCACCGGGCGAGCGTGCCGGGGTCCATTCCCGGCGTGAGCGGCGAGAGCAGGCACGTGCCCTCGAAGCCAGCGAGCTCCGTGGTCAATCTCTCCCTCGCCCAGTTGTAGTCGTTCCGGTCCGCCACCACCATCTTCACCTCGTCGCCGGATCCGAGCCGGCCGACGTTGGAGGCGAGAAATTTTCCGCCCTCGCCGCTCGAGGGAGGCTTGATGTCCATGATCCTCACGACGCCGCGGGGCAGGGCGCCCACGTCCAGGCTGCCGTTGGTCTCCACGAGCACCTCGAGGCCCGCGTCCTGCAGGGCGCTACAGAGCGCGGGAGTCTCCTCGTGCAGCAGCGGCTCGCCGCCCGTCACCTCCACGAGGCGGCACCGGGTGCGCACGACGGACTGCACGATCTGCTCGACCTGCATGTCGCGCCCCCGGGCGTCGCTCTGGTCCGTGTCGCACCACGTGCAGTCGAGGTTGCAGCCCAGCGTCCTGATGAGGACGCACGGCCGTCCCGCGCGCGTGCCCTCGCCCTGGATGGTGTGCAGGATCTCGTGGATCGGGATCATGGGCTCATGGAATGAGGGTGCCCGCGCCGCTGCCCTCGACCACGAGGTACCTGCCTCCGGGTGCGAGGCCCGTGATGGTCTCCGTGGAGCCTCCGACCCAGGCGACCGTGGCAGAGCCGATGGCGGTCTCGGTGCCGAGGCCGAAGTGCACGACGCGCGTGGATTGCGTGTTCGAGTGGCCTCCGCCTCCCTTGACCTCGCGGATCTGGGTCACGCCTCCGGCCGTGAGCGTGACCCGGGCCCCGATGGCGTCGCGGTTCGTGCTCGTGCCCTCGAGGACCAGCTCGATCCAGGCCAGGTCCTGGCCCACCTGGTTGATGAACAGGTGCAGCTTCTCCGCCCCGCGCCGGTCCGCGATGATGAGGTCCAGGTCGCCGTCCTCGTCCACGTCGACCCACACGGCGCTCACGGAGTCGTTGACGGCCGTCTTCGTCTCGTAGGTCACGTCCGTGAACCCGTCCGCCCCGTCGTTGCGGTAGAGCCTCGAGAAGTGGCCCGTGTAGAGCGATGCGATCACGATGTCGAGGTCCATGTCGTTGTCGTAGTCCGCGAATGCGGCGTTGACGTCGCCCTCGTCGTAGACGAACCCGTACTCCTCGCGCATGTTGACGAAGGTGTAGTCCGGCGGGCCCTGGTTGACGTTGAACGTGCTGATGTCGCTCGAGGGCTGGTAGCGCGGATGGGCGATGTTTGCGGCGTAGTTGTCCATGTCGCCGTCGTTGTCGAAGTCGCCGAAGTCGCCTCCGAACGTGTTGCCGCCTCGCCACGGGATGTCGTCCTGGGCGAGCCCGAGGGTGTCTCCCATCTCCGTGAACGTGCCGTCGCCGTCGTTGGCCCAGAGGAAGTTCAGGCCGTAACCGTAGTTGCCCACCCAGACGTCCTGGTGCCCGTCGTTGTCGTAGTCGGTCCACAGGACGCCGTAGCAGGCGCGGGCGGGCGAGAAGTCCATGCCGGCCGACGCGGTGGCGTCCGTGAACGTCCCGTCCCCGGCGCCGATGACGTAGACGTCCTGGATGGAGGTGGGATCGGGGTAGTGGGCGAGCCAGTTGCCCCAGTAGATGTCCAGGTACCCGTCCGCGTTCCCGTCGCCCATCGCCGCTGCGGCCGAGGGGTCGAGGGCCTCGACGCCCGAGGACGGCACGAGGGCGAACAGGCCCGTGCCGTCGTTGCGCAGGATGGAGTTGGCGAGGTCCTCGTCCGCGTAGCCGTCGCAGTCGTTGTCCCTGTTGTCCTGCAGCTCCACGGCCCCCGGGTAGGTTGCGTCGTGCGTGTCGTCGCAGTCTCCCGCCGCGATCGTGACCCCGTCGCCGTCCCCGTCCGAGGTGTCCGTGCCGTCGTCGGCCGTGCCGTCGCAGTCGTCGTCCAGCCCGTTGTCCGCCACCTCGGTCTCGAATGGATTGATGTTCACGTTCGCGTCGTTGCAGTCGCCGTCCTGCTTCGTCGTGCCGTCGCCGTCCGCGTCCGGGCTGATGTTGGTCGCCGTGAAGGCGTCCACGTCGCCGTCGTTGTCGATGTCGCCGAACACGAGCGTGTCCGCGTACGGGGCGTCCGGGAAGGGATCGAACCCCGGCGCGGCGAAGCCGCCGTCGCCGTCTCCGACGAAGGCCACCGGGCCTCCGTCGTTGAAGATCAGGTCGTCGTGGCCGTCGCCGTCGATGTCGCTCACCGTGGCGCGCGAGGAGTTGACGTCCGCGAACGGCTGCGAGACGTCCTCGGCGAACCAGTGCTCGGAGTCCTCCCAGGCGCAGAAGGTGTCCCCGGTGACCTGCATGCGGAAGTTGCCGTCCACCCCGTACGGCGTCGTGGAGGTCGGGACGATCATGAGCGCGTGCGAGTAGTCGCCGTCGACGAGCTCCTCCACGACCAGCATGGGCGGCGAGGGGAGGGTCTCCTCCACGTGCTGGTAAACGATGGCGTAGTGCTGCGTGGGCTGGAGGTAGACCTCCTGGTCGGAGATGTCCATCTCGAACCAGAACTCGTCCGTTGCTCCCGAGACCGCCAGATCGATGGGCTCGATGAGGTCGCCGGGTTCCTCGGCGTAGAGGTCGGGGTACGATCTGCCCCACGTCTTCATGAGCCGGATCCTGGCCGTGCCCATGCCGGCGTGGAAGGCCACGCGGATCATCTTCGCGTGGAAGGGATGCTCCGGGATGATCTTCATCACGTCCACCGTGCCGAGCGGCTGGTCCGGGTAGTATCCCCCGTAGGCGCCGCCCAGCTCGTTGATGGTGGCCGGAGTCAGGTCCGCATCCCAGTCCTCCCCGTCGCAGAATCTGTCGAACTCCTCTCCCGGGCCGGTCTCCACGGCCTCCTCCTCGTCCACGTCCGCGGGCGCGTCGTCACCCTCGTCCACCACGTCCACTGCCGCGTCCTCGTCCACCACGTCCGTCGTGCCGTCCTCGTTCCCCTTGTCCTTCTTCCCGCATCCCCAGGAGAGGATGAGGATCGCCGCGATGGCCACGCTGCTGCGTCCTGCGCTCATGGTCTCACCTCACATGTCGTCGTACGCGAGGGAGTTGCCCTCGGCGTCGCGCATCTTTCCCATTCCGATCAGGATCGAGTCGACGATGGCCCAGATCATGAAGCCACCGCACGTCAGGAGCTTGAGGATCCCCAGCCCCGTGTATCCGAGGTAGAAGCGGTCGATGCCGAGCGAGCCGAGGAAGTAGCTCAGGATGAATGCCGTCGACTGGCTCTTCACGGGCGTGCCGTAGACCGGGCCGTGGTCCAGCGGGTAGCCGTTCACGTCCCTGAGCTTTCCCGTGCCGACCAGGATCACGTCGATGATGGTCCAGATCCCGAATCCGCCTCCCGTGAGCAGCTTGGCCACGCCGAGGCCGGTCTGTCCGAGGTAGAAGCGGTCCACGCCGTAGACGCCCAGGAACGAGGCGAGCAGGTAGACCATCCCCTGCTCCTTGAGCGCGGGCGCGCCCACCGGTGCTGCCTGCGGCGGCTGGGGAAGCCCGTAGGTCGGTCCTCCGTATCCCTGAGGGGTCTGCTGTGCCATGTCCGTGCCTCCTGGTGCGTCTCTGCCTTCAGCCAGCGAGCACGCAGCCGCACACGCCTCCGCTGAGGTCCGAGTCGCCCGGCTCGTCCTCCGCGTCCGGTGTCGCGTCCTCCTCCATGTCGATCTCCGCGTCCGGCTCGATCTCGGCCACGGGCTCGCTGTCCTCCTCGACCGGTGGGGGGTCGAGGTCGCAGGGAGCGTCCTCGACGAGGATCTGCGCGCTGTATCGCCTCCACTCCGAGCCCGACACCTGCACCTCCAGCACGTGGATGCCCACGGTCAGGCCCGTGGCGTCGAACGTTCCCAGCCACTGGTCCGGCGTGCTCGGGTTCTCCGTCATGGTCTCCAGGCTTCCGCCGTCGATCTGGAAGAGCACCTCGCTCACCCCTGCAACGTCGAACGCCAGGACGCGCACGGGCGCGGCGGTGCACCCGCCGGGCACGGCCGGCGCGTAGGGGTTGAGCACGGAGTCGTCCGTTCCGAGCCGGGCGTCCACGGGCGCCGTGATCACGGCGGCGGGCCAGGGGGCCGAGGCGTGCGTCACGCCCCACGAGACCGCGTCCGAGTCCACGGCCCACAGGCAGATGTTATCGTCCGGGCCCTGGCCCAGCGAGTTGCACTGGAACCTGAGGATCCCCGAGCCCTCGCGCATGCCCATGCTGTGCTCGTGGCCGTGTCCGTAGTGGCCCGCGCCGTAGTCGATGAGGTGCTGGCGGAAGTCGCCTCCCAGCGCGCAGCCCTCGAAGTCGTGATGGCCGAATGCGAGGGTCAGCCGCGCGTCCGTGTGCGCCAGCAGGTTGGCCTCGACCTCGGCGAGCTCGGCCGTGGAGAAGGCCTTGTTGTCGAAAGGCCAGGGCGTGGGGGGGCTGTCGTTGTGCGGCGTGGCGCCCGTGACGAAGTGGTACTTGCCCCAGGGAAGCTCGAGCGCGAGGTGGGGCTGGGTGGAGCCCGTCGCCTCGCCCTGCACGGAGTAGGTGACGTAGAACGTGCCGTCGTCCCCGTAGAAATCGTGGTTGCCGGGCAGATCGAGGTAGATGTCCGCGCCCATGCCCGCATCGTCCGTGATGCCCCGGTAGAGCATCCACTCGCCGATGTTGGGCGGCCCGAGGTAGTTGATCCCGTCCGTGTGGTCCGTGAGATCGCCCGTGTTCACCACGAGGAAGGGCTGGATCACGTCGACCACCTCGCCGAGCGCCAGCTCCGTCTGCTCCACCTCGGCGCCGTACAGGAAGTTGTCGAGGTGGGTGTCCGAGATCTGGATGAACCAGAACACGCGGTCCGGATCGTCCGTGTACTCGGCCATCTCCGGGTTCCCGGCCCGGGCGCCGGATGAGGCGAGAAGGAGAATCGAGACGATCACCATTGCTGATATCGAGTGCAATCGATGAGGATGGATCGACATGACGCGTCTAGCATAGGCGCAGGACCTGCCCCCTGCAAGCGCGTGCACCGCTTGCAGAGTGGCCTCCGCCGGGGATAGAAAGGGAGCATGAACGCAAGACGCACCGCTTTTCTCGCCGCCGCGCTTCTCGTCGCGGCGTCGTCCTGCAAGAAGAAGGCGGAGGCTCCCGCGAAGGAGGAGGCTCAGGTGGAGAGGAAGATCTGCGCAGACGACATCTTCACCGGGGCGAGGGTGTACACGGTGGATGAGTCCTTCGGCGCGG
>JAFDER010000587.1 GCA_019310245.1 Deltaproteobacteria bacterium | reverse complement strand
GTGGTCCCGGTGGATCTTCGGCAAGGAGGTTCGCAGGCCGAAGAAGGAGATCCCCGTCGTGACTCTCGACAGGGCCTCCTTCGACACGCCTCCCGACGACGACCTGCGGATCACGTGGATGGGGCATTCATCGGTCCTCGTGGAGATCGACGGCAGGCGCATTCTCACGGATCCAATCTGGAGCAAGCGATGCTCCCCGTCGAGCCTGGTGGGCCCGTCCCGCTTCCACCCTCCTCCACTCTCCCTCGATGACCTGCCGCCGCTGGACGCAGTCATCGTGTCCCACGACCACTACGATCACCTCGACAAGGCGAGCGTGACCGTGCTCGCCCGCTCGGGCGTGCGCTTCGTGGTCCCGCTGGGCGTCGGTGCGCACCTGGAGAGGTGGGGGATCGAGAGTTCGCAGATCACCGAGCTCGACTGGTGGTCCACCACCAGGGTGGGCCACGTCGAGATCACGGCCCTGCCGGGAAGGCACTTCTCGGGCCGGGGGCTGGGGTCGATGGCAACGCTGTGGGCCACCTGGGCGATCATGGGTCCGGAGCACCGCGTGTTCTTCTCCGGGGACACGGGGCCGCTTCCCGGGTTCGAGGACATCGGAGAGGAGTACGGCCCGTTCGACGTCACGCTGATGAAGATCGGCGCCTACGACGTGGCATGGCCCGACATCCACCTCTCCCCGGAGCAGGCGCTGGACGCCCACGTCTCGCTCGGAGGCAGGCTTCTCATCCCGATCCACTGGGGAACCTTCAACCTGGCCTTTCACGACTGGTTCGAGCCTCCCGAGCGGCTCGTTGCCGAGGCCTCGAGGAGATCGATCGGCATCGCCGTGCCGCGGCCCGGGCAGATGGTGAGCCCCGCAGATCCGCCTCCCGTGGATCGGTGGTGGATGGAGTAGCCTCGCCGGACCCCCTATCGCACCTCGCATCGTGTGTGGTACTCATATCCTCATGGCAAGAGCAAAGATCCTCGCTGTGGCAGCACTCGTCGCGTCGTCGCTCGCACTGGGCGGCTGCGACAAGATCAAGGAGATGATCCCGGCCGGCATCCTTGGCGGCGGGGACGAGGCCCCTTCAGACGAGAAGGAGGGGGACTCCAAGAAGGGGGAGGACTCCAAGAAGGAAGGGGACTCCAAGAAGGAGGAGGGCTCGAAGGAGGAGCCGGCCGGGGAGAAGGAGCCTCCGGCCGAGGAGGAGGGTGGCAAGGAGGAGAAACCTGCAGTCGAGGAAGAGGCTCCCGCGGAGGAGAAGGCGGCCACGCCGGCCGGCGATCCTGCCGTCAAGTCGGACATTCCCAAGAGCATCAAGTCCAGGACCAAGGTCGAGAAGGTCCAGGTCATCGGCCACACGTCCGAGGGCGGCAAGTACAAGTTCGCCGCAAAGAAGGCCAATCCCGCGCTCAAGGAGTGCCACCGCTCCGCCCTCGTGGACAAGCCGGGCGCCGTGGGCAAGGTCAAGTTCAAGATCTCCCTCTCGGGCAAGGGCGAGGTCGAGGCCGTGGACATCGAGAAGAACAAGACCGGCAGCGACGATCTCGCCGCGTGCTGCGCGGGAGCGTTCAAGGCTCTCGACTGGCCGAAGGGCAAGGACGGTGAGGATCGCGTCCTCGCGATCCCCGTGATGTTCAAGAAGTAGCCGCTACAGGCAGTTGAAGGCGAAGTTGCGCAGTGCCGCGTTGTAGGCGCCGGCCCCGCCCGAGGTGGTGGTCGTCCACGAGGCATGGGCCGAGGTGCTGCTCTGCCCGTTGCTCACGTAGGCGACCTGGCCCGCTCCGAGGCTGCGGATCGTCCACTGGGCCTCGGTGGTGGACCCGGTCGTGTAGGCGGCCACCGTGACCCCCGTCAGTCCCGTGAGTGCGTCCCGGTCGCTGTAGCCGCCCGTCGGGGTCACGCCCATGATGTCCACGATGCCCCAGTTCAGGCTGTTCACGGTCGATGAGACGGGACCACATGCGCTCGGCACGTCGCGCGAACCCGTCGCGCCCACGAATCCGATGAGCGGCGCGTCGGTGGGAGAGGCAACGGAGTCGTAGCCGGTCACGAACACGCAGCCTCCGCTCGAGACGTAGCTCTCGAGGGCCGTGATGACGGTCGTCGAGTGCGTGTCGCCGTAGCCGCTGCCCGTGGCGGACCAGTACACCATGTGGTAGCCGGAGAGCGTGCCCGTCAGGGCGGCGTTGCCGGCGGCGAAGTCGCCCGTGACCACGGTCACGGTGTGGCCGTCGACCCTGAGGGCATCGGGGATGTTGGTGTCGGAGGTGAAGTCCGAGACGAACAGGATGTTCTTGGGGCCGCCGGCCACGATGGGCTCGCAGGAGCCGGCCACGCAGGCCTCTCCGAAGCTGCAGACCGTGCCGCACGTGCCGCAGTTCTCGCGGTCCATCGACAGG
>JAFDER010000586.1 GCA_019310245.1 Deltaproteobacteria bacterium | reverse complement strand
CGTCCTCGATGGGCTGGGAATGACGGTCGTGAGGGTTGCCTGGGGCGGTCAGGGAAGGAGTCGACGCTTGAGAATAGACCTCGACAGACGGCGCGAGGGGCAAGTGCTGGCGCCGTACCACGGGTCCAACATGACTGCGGACGACCTCGACGGTGCGACGAAGGAGGTGTCCGCTGCTCTGGATGCCCACGGTGTCTTCCAGGGGAGCTATGTCCTCGAGGTCTCGACTCCTGGCCTGGACCGGAGCCTCTCGACCGAGCAGGATTTCAGGGATTTCACCGGGCACCCGGTCAAGATCGTGTTCTCGAGATTGACGGCGGGGAGAAGGCGTCTGCAAGGCACTCTCAAGTCAGTGGAGGGAGAGGGACCGGAGGCCCGCATCGTCGTCGGTCTCGGCGGGGAAAGCGTCGAGGTGGCTCTTGAGAACATTCAGTCCGCCAATCTCAGGGTAGTGATTGACGGTTTCGGTTCCACCCGCCTGCGCAGAGGTGAAATGCGCACGGGACGGAACACGAGGTAATCGTGAGACGTACGGCCATGGCTTCGAGCGAAACATACGACCTGAACATGATCATTGAGCAGGTCACGAGGGACAAGGGAATTGACAGGGAGATCCTCATCTCTGCTCTGGAAAACGCAATCCAGACCGCCGCGAAGAAGACGTTCGGAATGACGAGGGAGCTCGAGGCGCAGTTCAACGAGGAGACCGGCGGGATCGATCTGTTCCAGTTCATGTTCGTGACCGATGGTGTCTCGGATCCGGAATGCGAGGTGGACATCAAGTCCGTTGAGGAGGCAGGACTGGACGCTGAGGTTGGAGATGCTCTCGGCTTCCAGCTCTTCTATCGGGAGGGTGACGAGGAGAAAGCAGCCGAGCAGGACAAGATCTACGGTCCGATCCTGAACGTCCAGACGTTCGACAGGCGTTTCGGTCGCATCGCCGCGCAGATTGCCAAGCAGGTCATCACGCAAAGGCTGCGCGACGCGGAGCGCGACCTCGTCTACAATGATTACAAGGATCGTAAGTTCGAATCGGTCACCGGGATCGTCCGACGCTTCGAGCGGGGAAACAACGTGATCGTCGACCTGGGCCGAGCAGAGGCTGTGCTCCCCGGACGCGAACAGCTTCCAAGGGAGAGCTTCCGGGTGGGCGACAGGATCCAGGCCTTCATCAAGGACATCGATCGAGAGGCGCGGGGCCTGCAGATCATCCTCAGCCGCGCGGACATCGGTTTCCTCAAGAAGCTGTTCGAACAAGAGGTGCCCGAGATAGCCGAGGGAATCGTACGGATCGTGAATGCCGTGCGCGAACCAGGATCAAGGGCCAAGGTGGCAGTGGCCTCCCGCGACGTGGATGTGGATCCTGTCGGTGCGTGCGTTGGAATGAAGGGTTCGAGAGTGCAGGCAATCGTCCAGGAGCTGAGGGGCGAGAAGATCGACATCGTTCCCTGGGACCGCGATTCCGCTCGCTACGTCTGCAATGCCATCAGTCCGGCAGAGGTCTCGAAGGTGATCATCGACGATCCCAACGGGACGATGGAGCTCATCGTGCCCGACGAGAAACTCAGCCTGGCCATCGGGCGCAAGGGACAGAACGTCCGCCTGGCCGCATCGCTCACCGGCTGGCATCTCGACATCATCTCAGAAACCGTGTTCAAGAAGATGGAGGAGGAGACGATCCTGTTCTTCTGTGGGATCAACGAGGTGGACGAGACGCTGGCCAGGACGATGTACAAGCTGGGATTCCGCTCGATCGAGGACGTCATCGATGCCGAGCCCCAGGAGCTCGCGGCCATCCCGGGACTGGGCGGGCAAGAGGTGGCTGGGGCCATCCAGGCCAAGGCGCGTGAGATGATCGAGGATGAGAGAAGACAGAGGATCCTCGATGCCTCACGCCGCACCGAGCCGCTGACCGAGAGGGAGCGCATGCTCTTCGTGTCCGGGATCGGAGAGAGGACCATCGAGCTCCTCCTGCTGCAGGGCTACGAGACGGTGGAACAGATCTCCGAGGAGGACGTCGACCGCTTTGCCATCAGGACGGGTCTCGGACTCAAGAAGGCGCGTTCCATCATCCAGGGGGCGCGCCAGTTCCTCGAGAGCGAGAAGGCGATCCTCGACGAGGCCACTCAGATCGCGACGGAGGCCGGCGCCGAGCCGCCACCGACCGCGGCCGTGACCTCCAAGACCGACGAATCTCCTTCCGGGGCCGCCGGAGGCGATGAAGACGATGACGGGTGGGGAGAGATAGAAAGCTCCATGGAAGGGGCGGGCGACGATCACAAGGAGTGACATCAGTTTCAACGTCCGCAATCACATGAGCACCATCGAGGAAGCCGAGGTGCAAGTCGTCAAGCGGGCAATAGACAGGGAGAGGCAGGATCCGGTCCAGGAGAAGGTCCTCAGAGCCGGTGTCCTGCTGCGCAAGGGCGTCAACAAGCCCAAGCCGCCAGCCCCTGAAGAAGAGGTTCCTGCCGCTGCTCCGGTGGCGGCAGCCATGCTCTCCGATGCAGCGGCAACGATGGCTGCTGCCCCGGCCGCGGAGAGCGGCTGGCAGGCGGACCCTGTTGTCGGCGAGCCGACCCCGGCGCTGGCCGAGGCCGCTCCATCGGCGATATCCGTCCAGGACACCACGGCAGACGTACCACAGCCAGGCCTCGTCAAGCCTGAGGCCCAGGTGGTCGTGGCGCCTCCAGCGGCAGACGCCGCTGGGGATGCCGCCGGGGAGGGAATGCCGAGGATCGTCGGCCGGATCGAGCTTCCGAAACCGCTTGCCAAGGTGGTGGGCAAGGCAGTGCCAAAGACGACAGCAGAGTCCGAGGCCGCCAAGCTGCGTCTCTCGCAGCGCAAGGGCGACGCCAGGAGGCCCGCGCGCCGCATCGAGGAAATGAGGGCATCCGCTGTTCCGGCATGGGATGCGCGGGCCAAGAGGCCTCGCAAGAAGAAGGTGGCTCCAGGCACCAAGACGCGCAAGACGGAGATCACCACTCCAAAGGCCATCAAGCGCGTGGTCAGGATAGAGGGTCAGATCTCGCTCCAGGAGCTTGCCAAGGCCATGGAGGTCAAGGCCACCGAGGTCCTGATGAGGCTCATCAAGATGGGCATGACGACAGTTCACATCAATTCCTCTCTCGATGTGGACACGGCGAAGATCGTGGCCGCGGAGTTCACCTACGAGGAAGAGGATGTGTCCTTCGAGGAGGACGGGCTCAGCCAGACCGTGGCCACCGGCGCGGAAGTCGAGGGTGAGATCGAGCTTTCATCACGGGCTCCGGTCGTCACGGTCATGGGCCACGTGGACCATGGCAAGACATCTCTTCTCGACCACATCCGCAAGACTCGCGTGGCCAAGGGCGAAGCGGGTGGCATCACGCAGACGATAGGCGCATCGGAGGTCAAGACGAAAAAGGGTCGGGTCGTCTTCATCGACACGCCGGGCCATGAGGCCTTCACCGAGATGCGCGCGCGTGGCGCCCAGGTGACGGACCTCATCGTGCTCGTGGTCGCGGCGAACGATGGCGTGCAGGCACAGACGATCGAATCGATCAACCACGCCAAAGCTGCCGAGGTTCCCATCGTTGTAGCCGTCAACAAGATGGACCTTCCCAACGCCAATCTCGAAAGAGCCCGCAAGGAACTGGCGGATGTCGGGCTCCTGGGCGAGGACTGGGGCGGAGACACTCTGTTCGCGGAGGTGAGCGCCGAGACGGGACAGGGCATTGATCGGCTGCTCGAGAACATCCTCCTGCAGTCGGAGATGCTCGACCTTCAGTGCAACCCGGATCGGCTGGCGCATGGTTCGGTCATCGAGGCCAGGCTCGACAAGGGCAAGGGACCAGTCGCGTCAGTGCTCGTGACCGATGGAACCCTCAGGGTCGGTGACAACATCGTTGCGGGTGCTGCGTTCGGTCGAGTGCGCGCGATGACCAACCACCTGGGCAAGCCAGTCCAGGTGGCCGAGCCGTCGACGGCCGTCGAGGTTCTTGGCTTGAACAACGTTCCTCTTGCGAGCGATCCTGTCGACGCAGTTTCGGAGCTCAAGAAAGCCCAGCTCGTGGCGGAGAGCCGGGCGGGCAAGCTGGCCGCGGCCGGGGCCGCCGAGGGTGGTGGCACGGCGTTGACCGACATCCTTTTGAAGATCCAGGCTGGTGAGAAGGCCGAGCTCAAGGTCATCCTGAAGTCGGACGTCCAGGGATCTCTCGAGGCAGTCAAGGCGGCAATCCTCAAGCTGGGTACCGAGAAGGTCGGAACGTCCGTGATCCACGCCTCGGTCGGTGGCATCACGGAGTCGGACGTCAATCTGGGGAGCGCTTCCGGGGCGCTCAT
>JAFDER010000585.1 GCA_019310245.1 Deltaproteobacteria bacterium | reverse complement strand
GGCTCGTCATCACGACGCGCAGCGAGGCCGTGGACAGGCTCGTGCGATCCGGATTCCACCTGCTGCTCTCCAGGCACCCCCTGCCGTGCAAGGGCTGCCCGGGGCACAAGCAGTGCGTCCTGCAGGACATCGCAAAGCAGCGCCGGCTCAAGCTCAAGCACGCCCTGTACCCGACGCTCCTGCCCGGCCTGCCCGTGGACGAGAGCCACGAGAAGATCGGCCTCGACCCGAACCGCTGCATCCTGTGCGGCGAGTGCATCCGCGTGTGCGCCGAGGAGGAGGCCCACGTGCTCGACTTCGTGGACCGCGGCCTCGAGACGCGCATCGGCACCTTCGCCGGGCAGCCGCTCGCCCAGACGCCGTGCACGGGCTGCGCGCGTTGCGTCGAGGTCTGCCCCGTCAAGGCGCTCTACCTCATCGATCGCTAGTCGACGTAGCCGTGGCCCGGCTCCGCGAGCCGGTGGTAGGCGACCGTGACCGCGCCGAAGGCCACGGGCGTGGCCACGAACACGCCGACGCCTAGCATGAGCGACCCGAGAAGCATGACGAGCACGCACAGGAGCGCGAGCAGCAGAAGCTCCCCCCTGTTGCCCGCCGTGATCCTCCAGCTCGCCTTCATGGCCTCGACGAGCCCCAGGTTCTTGTCGACCACCACGTGCGCCACGAAGCAGAACCCCAGGCACAGGATGACGCCGGGCACGACGAGCAGGGCCAGGCCGCAGGCGACGACGAGCAGGGTGACGAGCGTCGTGGTGACGAGCGGGATGATGTACCTGAAGCCCGTACCCAGATCCGCGAACGACGGGTCCTGGTCCCGGATGAGCTTGAGCCAGTAGACGATCGCGCCGCCCAGGAGCCCTAGATAGGCGACCCCCGCAACCGCCATCACGGTGACGCTCACGACGAGACCGGCGGTGGATCCCATGCCCACGACCCTCGGCACGAAGCCCGCCACCGCGCCGACGATGGCCATGACGAGGAAGATCACGACAAGCTCGATGGGCGAGGACTTGAACATGCCCCACGCCTCCTCGAGCACGCCGCTGACCGTGAAGGCGTCGCCCTCGCTCTTGCACTCGAGGTCGTCGGCGCCCAGGTCCTCTCCGGGCGGGTTCATGGAAGGCCTCTTTGGGACGGGAGGCTGGGATGCGGGCCCGGGTGGTACGCCCGACGGGGTCCTGGAGATCCCGTCTCCGCCCATGCCGGCGCCTGGCAGGCCGGGCACGGGGGCGGGTCCACCCATCGCCGTGCGGGAAACGGGCTGGCTCTGCGGACGACTGACCGGCGCGGAGCTGTAGCTCCGGGGCGGCCCCGGTGCCGTGGAGGGAGTGGAGGTCAGGGAGTAGCCGCAGTGCGGGCACATGAAGGTGTTGGGGTCGAGCGCCTCACCGCAGCTCGGGCACAGGATCTTTCCCATCGAATCGCCTCTTCTGTCGGCCGAACGCCTCATTCTACCAGAATCGTGCGCATTTCGATCTTTTCTGTCTTGAGGTCACCGCTCGCGGGAGGCTAGCATGCCGCCCATGCCAGTCGAACCATGGGAGATCCTGGAGAGCTCCGTCCTGCACGAGACGAGCGTCTTCACGCTCGAGCGCGAGGTGTGCCGCCATCCGCGCACCGGCATCGTCCACCCCTTCTACGTCATCAACGTGGATGACTGGGTCAACATCCTGCCCATCACCGCAGGCGGCGACGTGGTCCTGCTCAGGCAGTGGAGGCAGGGTCTCAAGGACTTCTGCATCGAGATCCCGGGCGGGATGGCCGACCCGGGCGAGAAGCCCGAGGACGCGGCGGCGCGCGAGCTCAGGGAGGAGACCGGCTTCGGGTTCGCGCGGCTCCTGTGCCTGGGCTCGGTGACCACGAACCCGGCGATCCAGAACAACCGCTGCTGGCTCTTCGTCGCGGTGGGAGCGAGGCCCGAGGGAGAGGCCACGCCCGACGAGACCGAGGACATCGAGGTCTTCACCGTCCCGCTCGCCGAGGCCTTCCGGATGGTCGACGACGGCCACATCGACCACACCATGGTGCTCAACACCTTCTTCAAGCTGCGGCTCGACTACGGCCCGGAGCCCGAGAAGATCCTCGAGGCGCTGCGATCGGCGGGCTGACGCGGGCCTACTGGTAGACGACGGGGCGCTTGAAGCAGGCGTAGATCTCCGTTGTCTTCATCATGCCCGGCTTCATGGCATGGACGACGCTCACCATCTCGAAGCCCTGGGCACCGTACTCGGCCTTGAGCGGAGTGCCGTCGAGCTCCTCCCACAGCACGTTCGTGCATACGTGCTCGTACTGCGTGATCCCCGCGGGCGCCTGCGCCACGGCCGGCGGGGCGACGTACTCGTGGGCCACCACTCCGGCCGCACAGCCCACGAGCACCGCCGCCGTCACGAGGGCGATCG
>JAFDER010000144.1 GCA_019310245.1 Deltaproteobacteria bacterium | reverse complement strand
CGAGCACTTCGTCGATGATGCCGTAGGCCAGTGCGTCGGCGCCCGACATGTAGTAGTCGCGCTCCGTGTCGTGCTTGATCTTGTCGATGGGCTGGCCCGTGGCCTTGTGCAGGATCTCGTTCAGGTTCTCGCGCAGGAGCAGGATCTCACGCGCATGGATCTCGATATCCGTGGCCTGCCCCTGGACCCCGCCCATGGGCTGGTGGATCAGGACGCGGGAGTGCGGGAGCGCGAAGCGGCGCTTCTTCTCCCCGGCAGCCAGGACCACAGCGGCCATGGACGCCGCCTGTCCCAGGCAGATCGTGGAGATGGGGCTGCGGACGTACATCATCGTGTCGTACACCGCCAGGCCGGCCGTGACGGATCCGCCCGGCGAGTTGATGTACAGGTTGATCTCCTTCTCCGGGTCCTCGGACTCGAGGAAGAGGATCTGGGCGATGATGATGTTCGCCACGTCGTCGTCGATGGGCGTGCCGAGAAAGATGATGCGGTCCTTCAGGAGCCTCGAGTAGATGTCCCAGCTCCTCTCGCCGCGGTGCGTCGACTCCACCACCTGCGGGAAAGGAATCCTGAGGCTGGGCGCGTTCGTTGTCTCGTGTGCCATCAGCTCTCCTCCGTGTCCTCGGCGCCGGATTTTTCTCCGGCGTCCTCTGCGGCCTCGCCGCCGGCCTCGGGCGCCGTGTCCTTGCCCAGGCTCTTCTCCACCTCCTGGACCAGGAACGACGAGAGCACCCTGCTGAACAGGCTCTGCTCGAACTCGCGCCGCCACTGCTCGAATGCCTGGTCCTTCTCGGCCCGCGATCCGTCCTGCTGGTCGATGTAGCCGCGCATCTCCTCGGACGCCCTGCCGATGGTCTCCTCGGGCAGCTTGAGCTGGTTCTGGTACGCGAGGAGCATGCTCAGCAGATTGCGGCGGGAGAAGCGGTCGTAGAGCTCGGCGATCTTCTGCCTCTGCTCCCTGGCCTTTTTCGCCTCCT
Organism: Deltaproteobacteria bacterium; assembly: GCA_019310245.1. Classification (GTDB taxonomy): domain Bacteria; phylum Myxococcota_A; class Polyangia; order DRWM01; family DRWM01; genus JAFDER01. The sequence goes on along the minus strand of JAFDER010000144.1, from coordinate 6,943 downwards.
CGTCGTCTCCGTCCGCCTCGCCGTCCTCCGGCTCGTCGTGCAGGCCCTGGCGGTAGCTCGGAGGCAGGTCGAACTCCACCTTGTCGACCAGCTGGTCGAGGATCGCCTCGCCGTTGCGTGCCACGTACTCGTCGAAGGCTTCCTTCATGAGGGATTCGCGCACCATGGTCTCGAGCTCTTCCAGGGACTCCATGTCGAAGTCCTTGGCCAGCTCCTCGTCGATCTCGGGAAGCCTCCGCGTGATGACCTCGCTGATCGAGTAGTCGAGGTGGGCGTAGCGCGGCGTGCCCTGTCCCGCCGGGTCCGGCAGGATCAGGTCCACCTCGCCCGCATCGCCGGCCTTCCCGCCACGGAGCTTCTCGGCCAGGCCCGCAGGAGGCTCGGCCCAGGGTGCCAGATCCACCCTGAAGTCCTTCACGTCCTGGGGCTCGCCCTCCTCGTCCTTGAAGGTCGCCTTGCCCGCGAGGATCACCTGGTCGTACTCGCCAACCGTGTGGTCCTCGGGCGCGGTCTCGAGCGGGGCCTTGCGTGCCGCGATGAGCTTGATGCGCTCGCGCAGCTCCTCGTCGGTCACCTCCCGCTTCTCGATGAGCGTGAGCTCGTCGAATCCTATCTTGCCGATCATGGGAAGGACCTCGATCCGGGCCGTGAATCCGGCCTCGCGGTCTTCCGCGATCTGCAGGTCCTCCTCGATGCCGATGGGCACCTTGAGGGGCATGATCTTCTCGCGCTTGATCAGCTCCTGCACCCGCAGGCCCACCTGATCAGCCGCCACGTCCCTGACCAGACTCTCTCCGACCATCTTCTCGACCATCACCATTGGCGCCTTGCCCGGCCTGAAGCCTCGAACCTGGATCGTACTCCTGACTTTTGATAAACTACCCTTGTAGGAAGCCTCCAGTTCGGACCAGGGGATCCGGACCTGGATCTTGACCTCGGAGGTGCCCAGTCGCTCGACGGTATCGCTCATCGTGACCTCGCGCGCCCCTCGGATTTCGGGGCAGGGTCAATGTATTGGGTCTCGAAAAGGGTGTCAACCAAGTCCCCGGCATCAAAGCACTTGTCCAGACTCCGTCGTGCCTCCAGCGGCCGCGGAGTCCACCCGCTCGTGCTTCTTGCCATCGCAGCCCTGCTCGTGACGGCTCCCGCGCACGCCCAGGGCCTCGGCGGCGAGTACACCGTGGGCCCGACCAAGGTCAAGGTCAACATCCACAGCTGGGGCGACGACTGCGGGCCGAAGCCCAAGAGCTACTCGACGAAGGCCAAGGGCAAGAAGGTCACCGTCAGCGTGTCGGGCGACCATCTCGTCTTCTCGAACGGGCGCAGCACCAAGAAGTGCTGGAGCGCCAACATCAAGCTCCAGCGACTCAGCGTGACGAAGAAGGGCAACTCCTGGACGATCGTGTGCAAGTCGGCGGCGTCCGACTCCCACCAGGAGCACGGCAAGTACGTGATCACGGTCTCCGGGAGCAAGATCGCGGTGAAGGACACCTCGAACTACAACTGGAAGCTCAAGGAGTCCGTGTGCAAGGCCACGATCGTCATCGACAGGGTCTTCACGAAGAGCGGGACCGTCGAGGAGCCTCCACCAGAGCCCGACCCTCCACCCCCGCCGACGCCGCCCACCATCACCCCCACCATCGAGAAGGACTACCCCGAGGAGCCTCCGCCCAAGAAGTGCAAGGAGATGGGGGCTCCGATCCGCCTCGCCGTGTTCCCGTCCACGGCCGAGACGACGCCGGGCCACAAGGTCTGCTTCAACGCCTACGCCCTGGACAAGAACGGATGCCGGCTGCACGTCAAGCCCGAGTGGAAGCTCAACAAGCAGAGCTCCGACCGCAGCGGCAGGCTTGACGGCAACTGCTTCGTGCCCGGGGACAACGCGGCCGACAGCGAGGGCGTGTTCCGCGTGATCGCCGAGTACTCCTACTACACGGCCGGCTCGAAGGTCGTCGTGAAGTCGCAGTACATCGAGGATCTCATCGCGATCAACCTCGATCCCACCGGTGAGGGCGAGCAGCCGGCGGGAGGCGGGCCGGCCGTCGCACGGCCGGGCACGTCCGCGGACGAGCAGATCGACGTGCCGCTGGCCGGCGGCCGCCGCATCCCCGTCGTCCTCATCTACGTCATCCCGCCGATCCTCCTCGTGTTCGCGATCGTGCTCGTCATCATCATCGGCGTCGCGTCGCGCAGGAAGAGGTTCAAGAGGCGCATCGCGGAGCTCGAGGCGCAGAGGATGCAGGAGGAAGTCCTGCCCGCTCTCGCCGTTCCCCAGGAGGCCTCCCCCGTCCCGGGGCAGGGCGTGGGCGAGCCGGGCCCCCCGCCTGCGAGGCAGCGCAGGCAGGCCCAGCTTCCGAGGACATCGGGCAGCGGAGTAGCCCCGGGGCCCGCACCGGCCGTCATGATCTGCAGGGTCTGCGGCCGGGAGCACTCGTCCGGTTCGAAGTTCTGCCCCCACGACGGCTCGGCCCTCGTCCCCATCGACCTGACCGATGACGGCCCGCAGGAGACCGGGATGATCTGCCCCAGGTGTGGCAGGGGCTACTCGCCCGGGACGCGCAACTGCGGCGATGACGGCGAGCTCCTCGTTCCGGCGCCCGTGGCGGACGCGGGGCTGGACAGGACCTCGGCCGAGCCGCCCATGGTCAGGAAGCTCATCTGCCCCGTGTGCTCGACCGTCTACGATGACGGGTCCACATTCTGCGGAAACGACGGTTCCTCGCTCGTTCCCATGAACTAGCCTGCCGCGTCACGCGCACGAGCTGGAAATCGACGGAATTGACGCCCTGGAGCCAAGGTTGAAAGGGGCGGCTCATCTAATATCCCGGCAACTCTGAAAGAGAAATTACCGTTGAATGTAAGGCGTATTATAAGGTAAAGTACGACACTTAGCCTCTTTTGCGGAGCTGAGGAGGATTCATGAAGTTCGAGTGCCCTAGCTGTGGCAAGAAGTACTCTCTACCTGACGAGAAGGTACCTGCCGGCAAGGACTTCAAGGTCAAGTGCAAGAAGTGTGGTGAGATCATTGTCCTTCGCGCGCCAGACCCCGCCGATGCCGAGCCGGTCCAGGAGCCGGTCCAGGAGCCGGTTCAGGAGCCGGTTCAGGAGCCGGTCCAGGAGGCGGCTCAGGCAGCGGCCTTCAGCCAGCAGGCCGAGGCGTTCGGCCAGCCTGCCACGGCAGGCCCCTTCGATGCGCAGGCAGGCGGCCCCTTCGATGCGCAGGCAGAGGCTCCCGCGCCGTCTCCCGACGCTGGAGTAGCTCCCGATGCCAGATCGGCTCCCGACGAGCAGCCCACCCGTGTCTTCGACTACTCGAGCATGAGTGATCCTTCGGCCGACCCGATGCAGGCCGCATCCGCGCAGGCCGAGGCGTTCCAGGCGCCGGCGGCCGAGCCCGTGCAGGAGGCCGCGCCTCCGGCCGAGGCTCCCGCTGGTGAAGACGAGCTGGAGTGGCACATCGCCGTGGACGGAGACCAGATGGGTCCGTATCTCACGGCCCAGATGCTCGAGATGATGGAGGCCAATCAGATCAGCGAGGAGACCTACGTCTGGCGCGACGGTTACGACGACTGGCTGCCCCTCTCTGATGTCTCCGAGCTCCAGGGCGCGGGTGCACCTGCGATGGCCCCGGCCATGGCCCCGGTCGCCGCTTCGCCGGGCTCGCCGTTCGCGATCTCGTCAGGAGGATCGGGCGGGCAGGATCTGTTCGCTTCGGCCGGCTCCGAGGGCGGGGTGGAGGCGTCGCCCTTCGCGGCGCCGAGCGCCGGAGGGGTGGTCTCGTCGGCCACGGACTCCGCGCCCCAGTCGCCGCGCGTCGATGCCACGGGCCTCAAGGGGGCCCGGCACGAGAACTCGGTCCTCTTCTCCCTCTCAAGCCTCCAGGCCCTGGCATCCAGCTCGCGGGATCCGGTCACACCGAGCACTATCGGCTCGGCCACCTCGGAGGGTGGATCCGGCCTCATCGACATCAAGTCCATGACAGGCGGCGCCGCCTCGCTCGGCACCGATGCGCCCCCCTCGGACGACATCCTCGCCATCGGCGGCGGCGGCATCGGCGCGTCGGTAGGAGTTCCCAGCCTCCTGCAGCCCACGAAGAGGGAGCCCAGCAAGCTGCCGTACATCCTGGCGGGTGTCTTCGGCCTGATCGCCATCGCCGGCCTCGTCGTGGTCCTCTTCGTCGTGTTCGGACGCGACAAGGGCTCGGAGATCGACGAGGAGGCCCTGCGTGCCAAGATCATGGCCGAGCTCATGGCCAAGGGCATGACCGAGGACGAGGCCAAGAAGAAGGCGACCGAAACGGCCGCGGCACAGGTCGCCGAGGGCGAGGGCGAGGGTGAAGCTGCCGCCGAGGGCGAGGGCGAGGGCGAGGGCGAGGAGGAGGGAACCTCCGGGTCCGGCAAGAAGAAGAAGGGCGGCAAGAAGAAGGGCGGCAGCTCCGGCGGCGGCGAGGCCGCCTCGGCCGGGACACCTCCGTCAAAGGAGCCCTCGACCGGCGGCGGCAAGAAGACGGCGGCCGAGGACGACCTCATGGCCCTGCTCGCCGGCGCGACGAAGGGCAAGAAGCCTGCGACGAAGAAGCCCTCCGAGTCGGGATCGAAGCCAACGTCCACCACGCCCAAGCCAGCCGCGGACCTTGCCGTGAAGCCCACGAAGCAGGATGTGATGAAGGCGCTCAACGGAGTCAAGCCGAAGGTCCAGTCCTGCGGCAAGGGACAGACCGGCGTTGCCACAGTGAGCATCAACATCGCGGGATCCACGGGCAAGGTGGCCTCCGCGAAGGTGGTCAGTGGCCCCTTCAAGGGCACACCGAACGCCGCGTGCATCGAGAAGGCCGTCAAGAAGGCGAAGTTCAAGAAGTTCCAGCAGGCCAAGTTCTCGGTCAGCTACCCCTTCGTCATCAAGTAGACCCCGACCCCATAGCGACAACGAGGGAGCAGTCTTGAGACTGGATGGAGATCTTTTTCGCGACGAATGCGGGATCTTCGGAGTGTGCGGCCATGCCGAGGCCTCCCGCATCTCGTACCTGGGCCTGCACTCGCTCCAGCACCGGGGCCAGGAGTCCGCGGGCATGGCCGTCGCGAACGGCACGATGGTGCGGACCCACAGGCAGATGGGCCTCGTGCAGGAGGCGTTCGACTCCGCCACCCTGGACCGTCTGACGGGCGACACGGCCGTCGGCCACGTGAGGTACTCCACGGCCGGCAGCTCGCACATCCGCAACGCCCAGCCCATCTCCGCGCAGACGGGGCACGGCCACGTGTCCGTGGCCCACAACGGAACGCTCACGAACGCCATGCAGCTGCGCAGCATGCTCGAGCGCGTGGGCTCGATCTTCCACTCGGACAGCGACACCGAGAGCTTCGTGCACCTCATCGCACGCTCCAAGCGCTCGCGCTTCGTCGACCGCATCCTCGAGGCCGTGGCCGAGGTGAGGGGTGCCTACTCGCTGCTCTTCCTCTCGGAGAGGCAGGTCGTGGCCCTGCGCGACGCCCACGGCTTCAGGCCCCTGAGCCTGGGCGTGCTGGACGGCGCGCCGGTGCTGGCGAGCGAGTCGTGCGCCTTCGACCTCATCGGCGCAAGCCTCGTCAGGGACGTGGCCCCGGGAGAGGTCCTCGTCATGGACCGCGACAACCCGCGCCTGGACGCCGTCGAGTCCCACTTCCCCCTCGAACGCACGGACCCGCACATGTGCATCTTCGAGTTCATCTACTTCGCCAGGCCCAACTCCGTGATCGGCGGTCGCAGCGTGTACGAGGCCCGCATCGACATGGGCCGCCGGCTCGCCGTCGAGCATCCCGTACGTGGCGACCTCGTCATCCCGGTGCCCGACTCCGGCACGCCCGCGGCCATCGGCTACGCCCGCGAGTCCGGGATCCCCTTCGAGCTCGGATTCATCAGGAGCCACTACGTGGGCCGCACCTTCATCGAGCCCAAGAGCTCGATCCGCCACTTCGGCGTCAAGCTCAAGCTCAGTCCCGTTGCCAGCCTCCTGCGCGGCAGGCGCGTGGTCGTGGTGGACGACTCCATCGTGCGCGGCACGACCTCGCAGAAGATCGTCAAGATGCTCAAGGACGCCGGCGCCAGGGAGGTGCACGTGCGCATCTCGAGCCCGCCGACGCGCCACTCCTGCTTCTACGGGATCGATACGCCCACCCGCGGTGAGCTCATCGCCTCGACAAACTCAGTCGAGGACATCCTCGCGTTCCTCGAGGCCGACTCCCTGGGCTACCTGTCCCTCGAGGGCGCGCGCCAGGCGGCCGGGCAGAACAACGGAGGCTACTGCGACGCCTGCTTCTCCGGTGACTACCCCGTGCCCATTCCAAAGCCCGTCGAGCAGATCCAGACCAGCATCGAGGGCCTCTGAAGCGCCCTACTTCTCGAAGTACTCGTCCATGTACATGTTCGTGCGCTTCTCGATCTCGCCTTTTATCGGTGCGAGCAGGATGGACAGGTTCATCACGAGCCGCACCCTCTTCGTGTCCACCTCGATGCGGCCGTTGGCGCCCCTGCGCTTGAACTCGAGGTTGTTGCCGCTCCAGCGGCATTTCAGGTTGAAGCGGGCCGACAGCTTGTCGGCCAGACTCTGCACGTCCACCTTGACGTCCTCTATCGATTCCTTGCCGTGCTTGCGCTCGATGTCGATCTTGGGCACCGAAGTCTCCTCGGGGTGTCACTCGGACGCGTAGAGCGTCACGGTGAAGGTCGTCCCCTCTCCGGGCGTGCTCCTGACGCTGATGTCGCCCTCGTGATTGGTGATGATGTTCTTGACGATCGAGAGGCCGAGGCCGGTGCCCTCTCCCTCCTTCTTGGTGGTGTAGAATGGCTCGAAGATGTCCTTGACGATCTCGGGCGGGATGCCGCCTCCGTCGTCGGTCACCTCGATGCACAGCGTCCCCTCCTGGCCCTTGTCCACCTTCAGGGTGAGATTGCCGCCCTTCTTCAG
>JAFDER010000143.1 GCA_019310245.1 Deltaproteobacteria bacterium | reverse complement strand
TGCGGCGCCTGCGAGGACCCGTGCGTCGACGGGCTGGTGTGCGAGTCGGGCGCGTGCATCGCCCGCTGCGTCTCGCCCTTCGTCAGCTGCTCGGGCGTGTGCTCGGACACGAGCATGGACCCGGACAACTGCGGCTCGTGCGGCAGCCCCTGCCCGATCGCGGAGGCCTGCATCGACGGCACCTGCGAGCCCTTCGTGGGCAACGTGGGGACCGCCAGGATGTCGGACGGCACGTGGATCCCCGTCATCTACCAGCTCTGCGGCGGCGGCGCGCCGGGAAGCTGCACGGCCATCGCCGCGAAGGCGACCTGCTCCGGGATCGGAGGCAAGGTGGTGAGCCATGCGAGCGACGGCACCACGGATGTCCTGTCGCTGGGCGCCACGGTCTCGTGCTCCTACAGCGTCTCCTACTACACCGCCGCGGTGACCATGCCCTCGGGTTCCTGCCTGGTGGGCATCGCCAACCTCGACTGGACGTCCTGCTGCACCCTCACGCGCTGGCACGGAAACACCATCGCCTTCGGAACGGCCGGCGCGGTCTTCGGTTACGTCACCTCGGCCTCGAGCGGCTACGTCTCCACGTACCCGAACGTGACGGGCGCCACATGGGGCTGCACGAACCTCACGTCGGCGGCGTCGAACTTCTCGGGCTGCACCGAGCAGTACGTCGCCTGCTCCATGTGATCCCGGCCAGGAAGCGCTCCACGCCCATCCCGAATGACCACCACTGGACCGAGCCCGTTCTTGTCCTATGCTATCTGCTATAATGAGCGAACAAATCCACAACCCAACGGAGCCGTCATGACCAGGATCGCCACCATCTGCCTCGTCCTCCTCGCCGCCTCGTGCGCCAACAGCGAGGAGTGCCCCGTGGGCACGTTCAACTGCATCGGCATCTGCGCGGACATGCTGAACGACCCCTCGAACTGCGGGGCCTGCGGCCTGATCTGCGCCCAGGGCCATGTCTGCCAGACCGGCGTGTGCGTCCTGTCGTGCCAGGAGGGATACACCGACTGCTCGGGCACGTGCCGCGACGTCATGACCGACCAGTACAACTGCGGCACCTGCGGGATGACCTGCGCGGCAGGCTACACGTGCACCGACGGCGCCTGCGCGCCGGACTGCCCCGAGGGCTACACGGCCTGCTCGGGCGTGTGCAAGAACCTCACGAACGACCCCTCGAACTGCGGCGATTGCGCCAATGCCTGCGCTCCCGGCGAGGTGTGCATGACGGGCTCGTGCTCGTTCACGTGCCCGTCGCCCTACATCGACTGCTCGGGCTCGTGCGCGGATCTCTCCACGGATCACCTCAACTGCGGCTCGTGCGGCAATGCCTGCCTCTCGGGCCAGGTCTGCGAGGCGGGCGCCTGCGCGAACTCCTGCATCGCGGGCCTGACGCTGTGCTCGGGCGCGTGCCGGGACCTCATGCGCGACCCGGAGAACTGCGGCTCGTGCGCCAACCGCTGCGACACGGGCGAGGTGTGCTACGACGGCTCGTGCATCGCCGCCTGCCCGGGCGGCTTCACGGACTGCGAGGGATCCTGCCGCGATCTCGATTCGGACAGGCTCAACTGTGGCGGGTGCGACGCCCCGTGCGACGACGGGCTGGTGTGCGAGTCGGGCGCGTGCGTCGCCCGCTGCGTCTCGCCGTTCGTCAACTGCTCGGGCGTGTGCTCGGACACGCGCTTCGACCCCTTGAACTGCGGCTCGTGCGGCAGCCCCTGCTCGCCGGGCGAGGCTTGCGTGGTCGGTTCCTGCCGGGCCACCACGTGCCCCGCGCCGCGCTGGTCGGACGTGTTCACCGCGAGCGTGAGGCCCACGACGCAGTGCACGGACTGGGACACCTGGCGCCTCGCCCTGGACGCCACGGGCTGCTCGTCCATCACCATCAGCGGCACGTTCGACACGACGGGCGTCACGTGCACCGACCCCACGGTCACCGCGGCGATCGCCAACGCGCTCAGGACGAGCACCACGGGCACCTGGTCGTGCGGAGGCCATGAGTGGCACTTCTGCGACCGCAGCAGCTACGAGGAGCTGTGGCTCGATCCCCCCTCGAGCTGCAGCGGAGCGAACTGCCCGAGCCCGGGCTACATGATCCGGCCGTGCATCAGCAACTCGAACTGGGGAGGCGTGAACACGGCGACCTGCACCTCGAATCCGACACAGACCATGACCATAGAGTTTCACTGACGATGAAGGAGAAGGAGAAACTGATCGAGGCGGCCCACGCGCTCGGGTTCATGGAGACGGAGGACAGACCCGTCATCCCGGGCTACCCCGAGGACTACACCTGCCAGCTCTGGGCCAAGGAGCAGATCGGAGGCGGGAGCAAGCTGTTCGTGGACAAGCCGTCGAAGATCCAGTGCGCCGCCATGCGGGCGGTCCTCTACCTGTGGAAGGTCCTCCGGCTCGTCGAGGTCTCGGTGGCCGAGGACTCGAAGCTGGATTCCCACGTGGTGCTGCGCTTCTACAAGACCACCGTCGAGATCGACCTGCCCGACGAGATGGCCGGCGGCGTCCTGACGCCCGTGCGCGTCATCTCGAACCTGATCCTCGGCCAGATCCTCGACGATGCCATCAAGACGCGCGGGCTGATGGACGAGCAGGTCGAGGAGATCACGCAGGTCAAGAAGATCCAGCTACCCGACGACTCCGATTGAGCAGCCCACCTTCTCGAGAAGTCCATTCACCATCTGCTTCGCCCCGCCCTCATCCACGGGCTCGGGCTCCACGGGCTCCGGCACGTCGGGCGGCTCCTCGGCCTCGGCCGCCTCGGCTGCCGCGCGATCGGCGATCTCCTTCCTGAGCTCCTCGAGGCCGGGAGGCAGGGCGCTCTCGGCCGGCGTGCCGAGCCTGCCGCGGATATCCTTCCAGCCCTCCTCCTTCTGGACGAGGATCTTGAAGTCCTCCTCCTTCTTGAGCGGCTTGAGCTCCTTGTCCTTTCGCGCCTTCTTGCGCAGCTTCTTGGGCTGCAGCGAGATCGCCTCTGCGAGCTGGATGATGGCCTCCTCGGTCTCGCCCTGCCTGACGAGCGTGCACGCGAGCTTGTAGCGCGCCCTCTGGTTGGACGGATCGAGGGCGAGGGCGTGGTTGAAGTACGTGACGGCATCCTCGGAGTGCTTGCGGTAGATCTTGAGCGCGAGGATGGACCAGTACATGGACTCGAACTGCTCGACCGTGTAGAGCCGCGCGTGCCCGTCCTGCGTGCCCTCGAAGTCGGCCCAGGCCGCTGCCACGCCGACGATGGTGCCGTCGGGAGAGAACGATACCGTGCACAGCGCGTCCGAGACGCCGCCCATCTCGTTCGACTGGATCCGGGCCACCATCACCTCGCGCGCCCCCTCGGGCTGGACCGGCGTGAGGTAGTACTTGCACACGCCCCTGTCCCTGCCCTTCCTCGCCTCCACCTCGTCCTCGGCGCGCCAGGTGAAGCGCTTTGCGAAGGCCTCCTCGCCGGCCGGGGCCACCCCGCTGGAGGCCGTCTCGACGAAGGCGCACTCCTGGTTCGGGCCGCCCTCCTCGCTGCAGGCCCACCCGAACATCCCGCCCTCGGCGCTCCACTCGGGGGCCTTCTCGACCTTGTACTCGCCAGCCGCGGCCACGGCGAGACACGCCCCAGCGAGCAGGCTCAGGCCGATGGTCTTCCCGGCGCGCTCCATTGTCCCTCCTATTCCGATGGCTCGCGTGCCATAATCCTATATAGCAGATGGATCCGGTGTGAGGTAGCCATCCCAATGGCCGACCAGCTCATCCGCAACGCCACCATCGTCACGATGGATGACGAGTTCACGGTCCTCGACCGCGGCGACGTGCTGATCCGCGACGGGTGCATCGCGGACGTGGGCCCGGGCCTGGACGGCGGCGGCGCCCATGAGACCGACGCCTCGAGGCTCTGGCTCCTGCCCGGGTTCGTGCAGCCACACGTGCACCTGTGCCAGACGCTCTTCCGGGGCCTTGCCGAGGAGATGGGCCTGCTGGAATGGCTCCGGTCGCGCATCTGGCCCTTGGAGGCGGCCCACGACCCCAACTCCCTATCCGCCTCGGTCCGCCTCGGGATCCACGAGCTCCTCGCCTCGGGCACGACCTGCGCTCTGGACATGGGCACGGCGCACCACACCGACGTGATCTTCGACGAGGCCTCGGCCCTCGGCATCAGGCTGCATGCCGGCAAGGCCATGATGGAGATGGGAGACGGCCTGCCCGAGGGCCTGAAGGAGAAGCCCGGCACGTGCCTGCGCAGCGCCGTGGACCTGGCCCGCCGGCACCACAACACCGAGTCGGGACGTCTCGGGTACGTCTTCTGCCCGCGCTTCCTCATCTCCGTGAGCAAGGAGCTGTTCAGGGACATCGCGAGCGAGGCGCGCCGCATGGGCTGCCGGATGCAGACCCACACCTCCGAGAACCTCGACGAGAACCGCGAGGTGGAGCGCCGCACGACCATGCCCTCGCTGCGCTACCTCGAGCGCTCCCGGTTCCTGGGCCCGGACGTCACCCTCGTGCACGTGGTCCACATCAGCGACGACGAGTTCTCGGTCCTGGCAGAGAGCAAGAGCCACGTGGTCCACTGCCCCGGATCGAACGCCAAGCTGGGATCCGGAACGGCCCGCGTGCCGGAGATGCTCGAGACCGCGATCAACGTCGCGCTCGCCTCGGACGGCGCACCCTGCAACAACAGCATGTCCATGTTCAAGGAGATGCGACTGGCCGGACAGCTTCAGAGCCTGAGGCTGGGGCCCGGACGGCTCGACGCGCAGCAGATCGTGCGCATGGCCACGCGCGGAGGAGCCGCGGCCATGGGCCTCTCGAAGCGCATCGGCTCCATCGAGAAGGGCAAGAGGGCCGACCTCGTTCTCCTCGACCCGCACATGCCCCACTCCGCCGCCCCGTCCTCGGACATCTTCACCCGCATCGTCTACGGCATGGACGAGCGGAACGTCGCATCCACCTGGGTCGACGGCGAGCAGCTCTACGACGGTGAAGCCGTCCGTGGCGTCGACGACGCTGCCCTCGTGGCCGAGGCCCGCCGGGAGCTCGAGAAGCTGCTCGAGCGGCTCTGAGATCGAGACATGCTCTGCTCTCGCGTTGACCACCCGCAAAACAGCCTTATGAACTGCCCATGAACGTCGACCTGATCATCTCCTCCTCCTGCTCCCACGTCGACGAGACCATCTCGCGCCTCGACGAGGTCCTCGAGCGGCTCGCCCCCGGCTCCATCGTGCGCAAGCGCGACATGGAAACGTCCACCATCGGCGAGACCTGGAGGCACCTGGGCTCGCCCTCGATCCTGGTCGACGACCGGGACCTCGAGGGCCGGTCGGCGCACCCCCGCATCGAGGGCTGCCGCTCCTACGGCGGCGCGGGCATCCCGCCCACCTGGATGATCGAGGCGGCGGTCCTGCGCGCAGCCCAGCCCAAAAATCTGCTCTTCATGTGCCTTGCCAACTCGGCCCGCTCGCAGATGGCCGAGGGCCTCGCCCGCTGGCTGGCTCCTCCCTCCGTCTCGATCCACTCCGCGGGCTCACTGCCCTCCAACGTCAACCCCCTGGCCGTCGAGGCCATGGCCGAGATCGGCATCGACATCTCGTCCCACGCCTCGAAATCCGTCGAGGACGTCCCCACGCCCGTCGACGCCCTCGTCACGCTCTGCGCCGAGGAAACCTGCCCCACCCTGCCTGGCCTGCGCATGCAGATCCACTGGCCCATCCCCGACCCCGCCGCCATCGAGGCCAGCGGCGAGAAGAAGCTGCAGGCGTTCCGCGGGGCCCGCGACACCCTCTTCCGCCGCCTCGCGATCCTGTTCCGCGGCTGGAACCCCTGAGCGCGGAAACTCTCCCACCCAAAGCGGCCTTGTTTGTCCTGACAAAACAGGAAGTCGCAGACTCGAGGTGCTGAATTGGCACCTCAAAACGTCGGTGGTACAATGCACTCGATGAGAGTCACCACATCCATCCTTGTCGGCGGCCTCGCCGCGATCGTGCTCGCCTGCCCCCGGCTGGCCGAGGCCATGAGCTGCATCGACCACGCGTGGGAGACCATGGACGTGACACTCGAGGGCGTGACGAGTGGTGGCGAGCCCGTGGACCCGCCGCCCGAGCTGAAGCCGCTCGACCAGCTGCTCAACAGCTCCTCGCAGGGCAAGAGCATCCTGTTCTGGGAGAAGGAGAACATGGGCTTCGCGAAGTTCTACGCGCTCGCGGAAACAGTGGAGCCCACGCCCGGCGTGGCGAGCTACATCGACGCGTACAGCGAGTGGACGCTCGAGACGGGATGCCACTACGAGGTCTCGTACACGCCCATCCTGCCGGGCCGCTACCCGTTCCAGGAGGAGCACGGCAGCGGGGGCACCACGTCGGCGGGGGTCGACGATCCCGTGCTGATCATGCCTCCGGACCGGGAGACGGTGACGCTGGAGTTCAAGCTCGCCGGTGTGCAGTACGCCGCACGCTACAAGGTGACGTGCGCCTACTTCGAGTGGGACGGCTCGAAAAGCTGCGCCATCACGAGCTCCGCCAACAGCACGCCTCCACCACCCCCGCCCGTGCAGCCGGCGCGCTCGGGCTGTGCGAACTGCTCGGTGACCGGAGCGCCCGACCTGCCCGCCGGATCGCTGGCCCTGCTCGTCATCGTGCTGAGCTTCGCGGCGCGGCGCCGGTCCAGGCGGTGAGAAGCTGCCGCTCGAGGGGGATGATCTAGTCGGGGCGGCTCGTGCAGGTGGGGGCGCCCGTGCTGCGGTCGCACCAGGCGTCCTGGTCGCAGCACATGGAGCCCTCCAATCCGATGGGGCCGCACTGGCGGTTCTCGGGGCAGATCATGGACTCGCACTGGATGTACACGGTGGCTCCCTCGACGGGGATCATGCTGTCGGTGAAGCCAACCTCGGGAGTCCCTCTGGAGCCTGACAACAGATAATACCATCCCTCGCCATCGATTGTGTGGACGGCAGAGGGATCCGTACACTCGAGCGAACAGTCATCGATCCTCGTGCCAGCTTGTGGGATCACGCACATGGTGTGCAGCTGGCCGCCAGCATCCTCGAAGTACTCGCAGCCCGTGCCCGGGCCGTCTGGCTCGAAGCAAGTCCTGCCCTCGGGGCAGTCTCTCATGTCGACCATCTGCTCGATGATGGAGCACTCCGAGATGCAACGGCACTCGTCCGCAGGGTCCTTCTCGGTTTCAAGCTCTCGGCTGAACTCGATTTTACCAATCAGCCCGTGGAGCTTGTCAGTCAGTCCCTCGATGGCAGGGCCGAAGTCGTCCGTGCAGATGGAGTGCACGAGCGCATTGTCGCCGAACTGCTGAGCGAGCTGGACGAACCTCCTGGGTGGGAATGCCTCGCCCTGGCTGGTCACGCAGCTCGGAACGAGCCTGTCCGGGTGGGCGGGATCGGGCCTCTCGGTCATGATATCCAGCTCCAGGCATGCAGCGAGATCGGTTTCATCACCCTGGCAGGCCTCCATCACGGGAACACCAACAATGAAGGCGAGCAAGAGATCATCCGGATCTTCCTTGAGAGTCCTGAACGATTCGGCGTACTCCTCCACGGTCTGGACCATGTAGGGGTGATTGAAGCAGCGCAGGTTGAGAGGTCCCAGCGACGAATCGGCAGTGTCGAAGATTCCCTCGGAGCCCGGCTCGACCGAGCAGTCCTCCTCGTCCGTGACGAAGAGGATCGTGAGGATCGAGTCGGGCCTGAGGAAGCCCGCGTTCGCTCCGGTCGCGTGGACGGTCAGCGCCTTTCGGGCGGCTTTGAACTGCTGCTCGAACCCGCAGCCGTCGTTCCCGAGCGTGGCGATGCACCCGAAGTCGCGCGCCATCTTCTCCACGAGAGGGATGTTCGGTTCATCGGAAAGATAACTCAGGTATGAGGAGTAGGAGCCGTCACAGCCTTCAATCAACGGATTGGGCTCGTGCTGCAGGA
>JAFDER010000142.1 GCA_019310245.1 Deltaproteobacteria bacterium | reverse complement strand
GCCGGGCCCGGACACCTGGGGCAGCCTGTTGTCCCCCTGGAAAAGACCCATGAAAATCGAGTAGTTGCCTGGTCTGAAGTGGATCGGAACCTTCATCCTGAACGTGTCGACGAGGTAGTCGCCCGGCCGCCAGTACCGCGTCGGGTACCGGCCGTCGAGCACGTCGTGATCGCCGTTGAGACGGAGGCCGAAGCCGTCGACGTGGATGAAGAACTTGTAGCTGCCGTTGACGCGGCCGGTGCAGTGCCAGTACGTGGTCAGGGTAACTGTCTCGAGCGCTCCGGCCCAGACGTCCCTGGAGCCGTCGGGCGTGTCGGTCATGTGATCCGTCTCGAGATCGTAGCCCAGGTACTCCACCTTGTTGTCCATGTTCGCGTACACGTTGAACATGGGCTTGGGCGGCGCGAGCCGCACGATCTTCGAGATGGGATTCTGCTGCTCCACGCCGGGCACGGGCCGGTTCGAGGCCAGGAGGAACCTCCAGCTCGACGCGTCCACGATGGGGATGTGCTCGTGTGACTTCTCCTTGTAGGCCAGATCCAGGCTTGGCGCCTCCTCGCGCTTGAAGTAGAAAAAGACCCGCTCCTTCTTGTCCATGAGCTTGAAGAGCTCCGGCTGGCTCGTCACCTCGGTCAATGGCTCTCCAACGTAAAACCTGCCCATGTTGCCCGAGGTCCTGAACGCGACGAGCTCCTCGCCCTCCTCGTGGTGCTCCAGGTAGGCCTCGATCCCCGAGCGGGGCGAGAGGTTCCAGGTGACGTCGGGCAGGTAGGATGCCGCGTAGAAGAAGGCCACGAACACGGTGACTCCCATCACCATGTCCAGGCGGAATACCCTGGCCTTCGTGACGGCGTTGTACACGGCGCGAAAGCCGAGGTCTGCGAGGATCACGATCAGCGGCAGGAATCCGGCGGCCAGGCTCGCCTTCTTGAGAAGGCTCGCGTAGATGGCGAACGGGACGAGGACGTTGCCGCTCGTCACGAGCATGTGGTTGGCCACGAGCACGAGCAGGGCATTGACGAGCAGGAGGGCCCACACGACGGCGATGACCACCGCACCGATCATCCACTTGCGTCCGAACCACCCGCCGAACGCGCGACGCACGGCCTTGGGCACGGCGAGGTAGTCGAGGCCGTCGAGACGGCGGGATCCCTGGAGGAACACGAAAAAGGTCACGGTGAGGAAGACGAGTGTCGTTGTCGCCTGCGCCGCCTTGGAGATCATCCGGGCCGGGAAGGCGTCGGTCATGGACGTCACGGCCCAGGCCTCGGCCATGGACTCCGGATAGACGTGCAGGTCCCTGAAGAAGAGAAGGACGAAGCCGCAGCCGATGAATCCGACGACGCGCCAGTTGGCGTCGGCGCGCTCGAGATCGTACAACAGCACTCCCACGGCCACGGCCGCGGGCATGAGGGCGGTGTACGGCTCCTTGCCGTAGCGAAACGCGAAGAAGCTGAAGCAGGCAAAGGCCATGAAGTTCGCCATGAGGAAGAAGAGCCTGACCGGGTTGCGCGTCGCCTTCTCACCGCTCCTGCCCGTGGGAAAGACCTGCGGGATGAGCAGTGAGGCGAGCGCCATGGGCAGGAAACCGCTCCATGGATACAATCCGTAGGCCACGTGGGCCAGGTAGTAGTCGAACGATGGCACGACGCCGACCCTGGGAGTGCCTCCCGCAAGCAGGTCGAACTCCGGCTCCTTGCTCAGGAGGGCCGGCACGACCGCCACGGCAACCACGACGAACGCGAGGGCCGCGCCGACGGCGAACACGGCTTCGAGCCGACCCCGCTCGGCGATCCTCTCCCTGGCACGGGACGGGACCGCGTACTCCCAGTCGCCGTCCATGACGCCGGCAAAGAAGGTCGCGGCGATCGGCAGGAGGATCCCGACAAGGCCTCCGATGGCGTAGTAACCCGCCACGAGCCCCGCGACGCCCGCGCCCAGTGCGGCCCAGCGCAGGGGCTGCAGGGAGAGCGAGCGGTCGAAGCTCGCGTCCTCGGGCCTGTAGCACCACCAGCGCGCCGCGGCGAGACCGCCCAGCGAGAAGGCGAGGATCGAAACCACGGGTCCCTTGCCGCCGATGAGGAAGTTGGTGATGCCGGTGAGGGGAAACGCCATCATCACCACGACCGAGAAGTAGGCCGCGCGCTCGCTGATCAGCCTGCGGACGACCCAGAACGAGAACATCAGCGCCCCGAGCAGCAGCAAGAGGGCGGGAAGCCTGCCCGCAAACTCGCTGGCTCCGGCGATCTTGAACCCCAGGGCGGCCATCCACAGCGACAGTGGCGCAACGTCGCCCTCGCCCTCGACGGCATGGATATCGAACCAGATCTGGTCCGGGTTGGTGGCCAGCTCGAGCGCGGCGGTGGCGCGGTTGAGCTCCCATGGGGAGGTGATGCCGAACCTGCCTGCCTGCGGCAGGAAGAGCATCACGAACACGAGCACGATGAGCCCCAGCAGGAGCCAAGAGGGCATCTTGAGGCGGTTCCCCATGAGTTCTAGGTGTTTATCCCGCCTTCACCCAGAATTCAAGTCTAGAACCTCAGTCCATCACGATCGACTTCATCCACAGGATCAGACCGAGCATCAGAAAGGCGGCCTGCGAGGAACTCAGGGGAGTGAAGGTTCCCAGGTAGATCAGGCCGATCCCGAACCCCGCCCTGCGCCTGGAGAGCATGAAGGACCGGCTGGCCACCGGCGTCCCGACGAGGGACGAGAAGATGAACAGCAGGGGCAGGACGGCCAGCGGGTAGAGGATGCCTGCGGCCGGCAGGGCGAGCCTCATCCCCAGCATGGCGAAGAAGACGTCCCGGTAGATGGGGCTCGGCATGTTGGCCAGCACGAGGCAGGGAAAGAACCCCGAGATGGCGACGAGGACGTGGATGAACACGGGCAGGCCGTGCTTCATGTGCTGGTAGGCGAGATAGGCGGCGACGGGGAACGGGAACGCCAGGGCGAGCGCCTGGGAGACGACGAGCATGGTGCCCGGCGCCGAGGCGGACATCCAGGCCGGCATGGACAGCGGGTAGAAGTAGAAGAACTGGTGAACTCCGGCGACCAGGAGGATGAGAACGGGCACCGTGGCGAACAGCCTCTTCATGAGCCCGGTGCGCATGGCGAGGATCGAGAATGAGAGCAGGATCACCAGCGCACTGATCGCCACCTGGGCCGTGACGATGAGGCTGACGACGCGCTCCGGGGCCAGCTTGCCGACCAGCGTGGGCAGCACGAGCTGCGCCGCGACCGAGCCGATCGCACCCAGTCCGAGCACGCCGGTGGACGCCTTGCGCCACCATGCCAGGAAGCCCGGCCTGGCGATCAGCTGGTACATGACGTAGCCCGAGAGCACGAGGCAGAGCAGGGAGCCGAAGTAGCTCAGAAACAGGCCGAGGCCGAGGACCGGTCCGAGGACCGTGGAGATCGGACCGCGCGATGAGAAGTGCAGGGCGAACGCCCCGAATCCCCTGTTCACGACGAGCTCGAGCACGGCGACCCAGAAGGCGAGGGCCAGCGTGTAAGGCATGTCGAGTGCCCAAGAGGTCTGCCGGGCGGGACTCGTCGTGCCTTCCTGCAACGCTCGCCCCTGGTCTACAGCCCGATCGACTCGTGGATCCCGCGCATGGCCTCGATGCAGAGGGTGAGGAACTCCTCGGTTGGAACGCCCAGCGCCTCGACTGAACGGATCTGGTCGCGGTCGACGTTCGCCGCGAATCGCTTCTCCTTCATGCGCTTCTTCACGCTCTTGAGCTTGAGGGACTGGAGGCTGCGGTCTGGACGGACGAGCGTGCAGGCCACGAGGAAGCCCGTCGTCGGATCCACGGCGATGAGCCCCTTGTCGAGCGTGGTTTCGGGCCCGGCGTGTCCAGCATGGACCCTGACGGCCCTGACGAGCTCTGCCGGGTAGCCCCTCTCCTCGAGCCACCCCGCACCCACTTCTCCGTGTCGCCCGGGATCACCATCCACCTCGTCGAGATCCACGTCATGCACCAGCCCGGTGAGCGCCCACACGTCCTCGTCCTCGCCCAGACGGGCGGCAAGCGCTCGCATGCAGGCCTCCGAAGCCAGCAGGTGCGACCGGAGATGCTCGGTCTTCAGCCGGGAGGTGACGAACTCCCAGGCGTCGTCTCGATTGCTCATGTCCAAGCTTTGTAGAACAATTTGACCCCGCTGAAAAGGATCACTTCGGCTCGACGAGCATGTCCGGATGCTCATCGAGGTAACGCAGGTACACCTCGTGGTCGGCGGATCGGGGCAGGCCTCCCGCCTCGACCACGTCTTTGAGCCCGGTCATGAGCCGACCGAGGCGGCGGCCGGGCTCCAGCGAGTAGCGCTCCATCAGCACGTTGCCCAGGCCCCTGGGCAGTGCGGGAGGCACCGCGTCCTGCTCACGGATCGCGTGCACGCGGGCCAGCAGCCCGTCGAGGAGCATCAGGTTGTGGTTCTTCTTCCGCTCGTACTTCGTCGTGATGTCCGCCCGGCTCAGCTTGATGAGATCCTCGAGAGTGTCGCCCATCTCGCGACCGAATCTCCTCACGGCCGAGTCGGTCCAGTCGGGATCGTACTGCCCCGCGCGCAGGTGATTGCGGATCAGGAACCGGATGCGCGCACTCTGGTCCACGGGGAAGCCGAGCCTCCTGGACACGGGCTTGAACATGCGTGCTCCGGTGATCTCGTGGCCGAAGAAGTGGACCCGGCCACGCTCGTCAATGGAGCGCGTGCGGACCTTCCCGATGTCGTGCAGGAGGGCCGCCCACCTGAGCACGGGAGAGGCCTCGACCTGTGCGACGACCTTGACGGTATGCGTCCAGAGGTCCTTGTGCCGGGCGTACTCGTCCTGGAAGTCGATCATCGCCGTGACCTCGGGAAGGACGGAGGCCAGGACACCGGTCCGGTGCAGGAACACGAGGGCCAGATCGGGCAGATCCCCGAGCAGGACCTCCTGAAGCGCGGCGCGCAGGATGTGGCCGGGAACCAGGCTCACGCAGTGCTCGTCGACCGCCTCGACGGCGCCCGGGAACACGCCACCGCGAGAGCCCTGCACGGCGGCCTCGAGCACCCGAGCAAACGGCTCGGGGATGTCCTCTTCGGAAAGTGGACTTCGTTTTCCACGGTTTGCCATAATTCACGCCGCGGGGTTTTACTCTCAATTCAACCGTATATACGCGACCCCGCAGGGAAGGCAAGGTAGAGGAGCGGGATGAGGAGACGCCTCCGGCTCGTGCTCGCGTGCGCCACGCTCGCGCTGATCTCGTGCGTGACGTCGGGAGGATCCATCCAGCTGGCCTCCATCCACCAGTTCGAAACCACCGAGATCCTGGCCGGGGAGGAGTTCAAGATCTTCGGTGACGGCTTCGTCCCGGGCGATGTGGAGGTGGTCCTCGACGGCACGTGGCTCACCCCCGGACACGAACCGCGCGAGGCGCGCCTCGCGTTCCCTGGCAACGCGATCACCGAGAAGGAGATCTCCACGGTCCTGCCTCTCGAGACGTTCCACAAGCTCGCCGCTCCGCATGCGCTGTTCGAGGGGGAGGTGAGGGCCCGGTTTGCCGCGTCCGACCTCGTCAAGCCGGACTACATCGAGGCGGTTCGCGGCAGGGTCGTGCTCGACGTGCTCAGCAACGAGCCGGACGGAGGTCGCGACCTCAGCAGGCTGGAGAGCGCGACGGCGAGGTTCCTCGATCTCATGGGCGTGGCCGGTCAGTCCAACCCGGAAGGGGGGTTCCTCCTGACGGGGATCGACGGCCATGGGCCCGCAGACGAGGCCGGCCTGGAGACCGGGGACATCATCGTCGTCTCGCGGGGCATGCGCGTGTACTCGGAGCTCGACCTGCTGCCTCCTCCCCTGACAGCGAAGATCGACCTCGTCGTGGCCCGCGCGGACGAGGCCGGCGCCGAGAGGCTCCGGAAGGTCACGGCCAGGATCCCGCGCAAGGCGGCGGCGCATCGGACGAACCCGCTGTGGTTCGTGGCCGCCGCCGTGGCGGGATCGCTGGTTCTGCTCCGGGGCGAGGTCCTCGCACTCCTGCTCATCCCGGTCAGGAGGCTGCGCCAGCTCCTCGCGGCGATCGTGCGCAGGCTGGGCAGGAGCAGGAAGCGCGTCGTCTCGGTGGACGAGGATCAGGACGACTCGAATGTGCCGGGTTCTCGATGGATCCAGAACATGCTCTCCATTCCCGTGGTCATCGCCGCGGCGTCGGGGTGCACCGCGCTGCTGTTCACGCTCGCGGACTCCATCCACGTGGCCGTCGTGTACATGACGCTCGTGGGCCTGACCTGGCTCACCGGCTTCCGGGCCAGCCGCTCGCCGGAAGTCAGGCTCGTCGACCAGCTTCGCCGCCTGCTCGTCTGCCTGGTGGTCCCGGTGCCCGTCGCGTTCATGTTCATCTGGCGGGGCCTGTTCACGCTGCGGCCATCGCTCGACGCGGCTGCCTCGGGACAGGGCCTCGAGCCCTGGACGTGGCACGGGCTGCACGACCCGTTCGCGCTGGTGCTCATCCTGGTGGGCCTTCAGGCAGCGGTGCTGTTCGAGCGCAGGCACATCTCGCTGGCTCGGCACCTCGCGCACCAGGTGTACTCGGTGGCCACGTGCGCGGTCATCGCGTACGTCATGCTCGGAGGCCTCTCCCCGGCCCCGGGCACGGGCGATGCCGGAACCGCGCAGGCCGTGGCCCTGGGACTTCTCATGTACGTGGCGAAGGTCCTCGCCCTGCATCTCGTGGTCCAGGCCTATGCCAGGGACCGGATGGGTAAGCGGACCTCGGACCTCGTCATCCTGCTCGCCAGGCCGGCCCTGCTCACGGCGGCCATGGTGGGCTCGGTCATGCTCGGCCCGTCCATGGAGACCACCCTGCCCGTGCTCCCGTACATCACCGCGGCCTCCGGCGCGGCCGTGGGCCTCGTGATGGCCGCGTCCGGGAGGACCGGATCGGGGACCACCGCCATCCGCATCCGTCCATGGTGAACCACACATCGTGTTGACAGCGCGGCCGCCCGCTGTAAGATGAAAGCCATGACGGCCGAGGAAAACCGCAGAGCACTACGCTACCCCATCGACGTGTCCGCCGAGCTCAGACTGGCAAAGCAGGTCCTGCCCGCCCGCACCAAGAATCTCAGCGAGACGGGGGTGTGCCTGGTCCTCGGCACGCCGCTGGACGAGGGGGCCAGCTTCGAGCTGAACCTCTTCCTGACGGTGGACGGGATCGAGGACCCGGACTCGCCCCCCCTGGACATCGGAGTGAGCGTGATCTGGGCGAGCCCGGGCAACGACAACGACCACCTGGCCGGATGCCACTTCGCCGAGCTCGACGGCGAGAAGGTCAAGATCCTCAAGGACTTCCTCGCGAACATCGGGGAGTAGGGCCCCGGACCGTGGCCTGATGCACGCTTCCGTCGTCAGTGATCTCGAGAGGCTCCTGGGAAGCAGCGCCGTCTCGCGGGAGGAGCGCGACAGGCTCGCCTACAGCCGCGACATGTGGCCGCGCAACCTCATCCTGCTGCGCTCCGGCGTGGACCGCGTGTACGCACCCGACGTCGTGGTGTGGCCGGGCAGCGTCGAGGAGGTCGCATCGGTCGTGCGGTTCGCCCTGCGCCGGGGCCTGCCCGTGATCCCGTACGGAGGGGGATCCGGCGTGTGCGGAGGCACGACGCCGAGGGGCGGCGGAATCGTGATGGACCTCAAGAGGCTCGATCGGGTCGGCAACGTGGACGAGGCGTCGCGGACGGTCGAGGTGCAGGCCGGCGTGAACGGGCAGCACTTCGAGGACGCCCTGAACGCAAGGGGATACACTGCAGGGCACTTTCCCGCCTCCATCTGGTGCTCCGGCACGCGGAGCGGGACAGTGCTCGAGCCTGTACGGCAAGATCGAGGACATGGTCTCGCGCGTGCGCTTCGTGGCCGCTGATGGAGAGGTGCGCGAGGCGCACGGCTTCCCCGCACGGTCTCCGGGGCCCGGATGGCTCGAAGCCCTGCTCGGCAGCGAGGGCACCCTGGGCGTGATCACGGACGGCACCATGAGGGTGCACAGGATCCCTGAGCGGCGGGTCATGAGAGCTCTGGGGTTCAGAAGCCTGAGGCGCGGCGTGCACTTCATGCGCGAGCTCATGAGCACCGGGATCAGGCCTGCCGTGATGAGGCTCTACGATCCGCTCGACACGATCATCGCGCGCATGAGCCACGGGGGTGGTGGAGGCAGCATCCCGCCGCAGCTCGGGGCGGCCCTCAAGAACGCCAAGGACGGTGGGCTCTCCCTGGCGCTGCTCAGGCCGGCGGTGTTCAACGCGCTCGTCGAGAGGATCGGCTCGTTCCTTCCGAGCGCCGTGCAGATGATCCTGATCTTCGAGGGCCGCGGAACGCTGCCGGAGGGAGAGCTGAGCGTGGCCACCTCCATGGCGCTGGGTCAGCACGGCCAGGACCTGGGGGCCGAGCCCGCCCGCTCCTGGCTCAAGCGGCGCTATGCCGTCTCGTTCTGGCAGAGCAAGGTCTTCATGAGGGGCGCGTTCTCGGACACGTTCGAGGTGAGTGCAACCTGGGACCGCATCATGCCCATGTACCAGAGGGTCATGACCGCGCTGGGCAGGCGCGCCCTCGTCATGGCGCACTTCTCGCACCCCTACCTGCAGGGCTGCTCCATCTACTTCACGTTCGCCGGCCGGGCCCAGGACGACGAGGCCGCGCTCCGGCTCTACGACAGCCTGTGGGAGGACGGTCTCAAGGCCGCGCAGGCGGCCGGAGGCGTCATCAGCCACCACCATGGCATCGGCATGAGCAAGAAGGGCGCGATGGCGGCGGAGCTCGGAGGCGCGCTCGAGGTTCTGGAGGCGCTCAAGTCCGCGCTCGATCCTCGGCACGTGATGAATCCGGGCAAGCTCCTGCCGGATTGACAACACCCCGAACCTGGCTTAAAAAAGGGCACGTTTTCGGGGATCGTCTAACGGCAGGACGGAGGATTCTGGTTCCTCTAATCTAGGTTCGAATCCTAGTCCCCGAGCCCGACATCTCGTCGCGAACACGGTCGTGGACGACCCGGCCGACATCCTGATAACATCCCGCTCATGGCACGCAAAACACCAGCCCGGAAGAAGAGCCGCTCGAAGAAGGTCCGCCGCATCTGCATCATGACCGGCGGCGGGGACGCCCCCGGCCTCAACGCCGTGATCCACGCGGTCGTCAACAGGGCCACGAGGACGTACGGATGGGAGGTGGTGGGCTCCGAGGACGGTTTCGAGGGGCTCATCCAGGCCCCGCGCAACGGCAAGGTGGTCCCCCTCGACCGGCAGAGGGTCAAGGGGATCGCCATGCAGGGAGGATCCATCCTGGGCTGCTCGAACGTCGCGAACCCGTGGGCCTATCCCAAGAAGCACAAGGACTGCACACGCTACTTCGACATGCACCGCACGATGCTCAAGCACATCGAGCACCACGGAATCGACGCCATGATCATGGTCGGCGGCGACGGCTCGATGAGCATGGCGCAAAAGCTCTGGGAGCTCGGCGTGCCAACGGTCGGAGTGCCCAAGACCATCGACAACGACCTGGCCGGCACGGACCGCACCTTCGGATTCGACACGGCCCTGCATCATGCCACCTGGGCCATCGATGCCCTGCACACGACGGCACACGCTCACGACCGCGTGATGATCGCCGAGGTCATGGGCAGGCATGCCGGGTGGATCGCGCTGCACGCCGGCATCGCGGGCGGGGCGGACATCGTCCTCATCCCCGAGATCCCCTACGACGTCAAGCGCGTCATCAGGAAGATCAGGAGCCTGGGAGGCCGCTGGTCCTCCTACGGCCTCATCGTCTGCGCGGAGGGGGCGTATCCCGGGGGAGGCCGGATCTCCGTCAAGCGCAAGGCCGGCAAGCAGGTGGAAGGCCTCGTGGGCCATCAGGCCAAGCTCGGCGGCGCGGGCGAGCACCTCAGGAGCCTGCTCGCGGGCAAGATCCCCCACGACGTGCGCGTGACCGTGCTCGGCCACATCCAGCGCGGAGGCTCGCCCACCCCGTTCGACCGCATCCTGGCCGCGCGCTTCGGCAGCGCCGCGGTCGACCTGGTGGCGCGTAGCGGGTTCGGTCGCATGGTGTCGCTGCGCACGCCGCACATCGTGGACGTGTCGCTCAGCGAGGTGGTCGGACAGCCCCACAACGTGGACCCGACGGGAGAGATCGTCGAGGTGGCGCGCTCGCTGGGCGTCGAGATGGGTGCGTGATCCGCGACAGGAGGAGTGTCTGGCGCATCCTGCTGGGCGGGGCCGCCCTCGCCACGTTCGCCCGGATCCTCTGGGCCGGGGCGGTCCAGCTCTCGCCCGACGAGGCCTACTACTGGAGCTGGGGACGGGACCTCGCCCTCTCCTACAGGGACCACCCTCCGCTCCTGGGCTGGATCCTCGGCCTGATCCCGGCGTCGCTGGGAAGCTCGAGCGAGGTCTGGGTGCGCCTGCCCGCACTCGCCTCCGGCCTCCTCCTCTTCCCCCTGACCTACGTCCTGTGCCGCGAGGCCGCGGCCTCGCGCGTCTCGTCGCTCCTCGCGGCGTTCACGGGATGCCTCTGTGTCATGGGATGCGCCGGCGCGGTGATCGTGACGCCGGACGCACCTCTCATGGTGCTCTGGACGCTGGGCCTGATCCTGAGCGTGAGGTTCGCGCGCGGGGGCAGCCCGTGGCTCCTTCCAGCGGCGGCGGCCGCGGCCGGCGCGGCGTGCCTCGCCAAGCTCCCGGGGCTGCTGCTCCTGGCAGGGATCGGCGCCGCGCTCGCCTCGCGCAGGAGCCTGGGAAGCAGGCTGATCGCGCCCGCGATCGCCGCCGCGATCGCCATCGCGGTCCCTCTGACTCTGCTCGCGATCGGCGAGCTGGAACCGGGGCCCGGGCCCGCGCTCTTCCAGCTGGCAAGGCTCTCGAGCGCGTCGCCAAGCATCGTCGGACCGCCGGCCTTCCTCGCAGCGCTCATCGGCCTGGCCGGCATCCTTCCGGTCGGCGGAGCCGTCCTGCTCGCGAGCAGGCGCGCCCTGCGCACGAGCCCGGCGCTGGCCGTCCTGGCCTGGTCGTTCTGGCCCGCGGTGGCCGCCTTCACGCTGGCGGCGGCCGTGATCTCCGTGGAGCCCAACTGGGGAGCCGTGGCCTTCCCCTCGCTGTTCGCGGGCTGGGCGCTCGTGCTCGACAGGCTCCGTGAGCGCGGCCGCGGCCCGGCCGTGGCGGCGGTCTGCCTCAACGTCGTCGTCGCCGTGCTCGTGCACCTGCACGCGGCAGGGCTTCTCGCACCCTCGCTCGTGGGCCGAGGACCGGCCGAAAAGCTCCACGGCTGGAGGGAGCTGGCCCTGGTCGTCGGCTCGACGGACCCGGGCCGCCTCGAGACCGACGAGTACGAGCTGGCCGCACCGCTGAGCTACTACGGACGGGGCGCCCTGGACGTGATCCTCGTCGCCGGGGAGGAACCCCGGGGCGAGCCGGCGGCTGTCTGGAGAATCGAGGACGGGAGGCTGGGGCTCGAAAGGCGCGTCGAGGGCTGGCGATCCGGGGAGGGCTTCAGGATACGCTCTGGGCAATGAGCTCGCGGAACTCCTCGCCCTCGATGTTCTCGTTGTCGAGCAGCCTCTTGGCGAGCGTATCGAGCAGGGAGCGCTTGGCCGTGAGGATCCTGCGGGCCGTCTCGTAGCCCTCGTCCACGATGCGTCTGACCTCGGAGTCCACCTTGAGGCACGTCTCGTCGGACATGGTGCGCCCCTGCTGTCCGGCCAGCTGATCCTCGAGCTGGGCGGCGGTCGGGGGACGGCGGCTCAGCGACACGGCCCCGAACGTCTCGCTCATGCCGAAGTCCGTGACCATGGCCCTGGCGATCTCGCTCGCGCGCTGCAGGTCGTTCTGCGCGCCCGTGGACACATCGCCGAACACGATCTGCTCGGCAGCGCGCCCGCCCAGGAGCGAGGCGATCTTCGCCATGAGCTCCGACTTGCGCATGAGGTAGCGATCCTCGGTGGGCATCTGCATCGTGTAGCCCAGCGCGGCCATGCCGCGGGGCACGATGGAGATCTTCTCCACCTTGTCTGCACTGTTCGAGAACTCGGCGACCAGGGCGTGACCGATCTCGTGGTTCGCGATGATCTCCTTCTCCTCGTCGGTGATGATGCGGCTCTTGCGCTCGAGACCGGCCACCACCCGCTCCACGGCCTCGTTGAGATCCCCCTGGGTCACCGAATCGCGGTCGCGGCGAGCCGCGAGCAGGGCGCCCTCGTTGATCACGTTGGCCAGCTCCGCGCCCGCGAATCCAGGCGTGCGGTTGGCGAGCTGCTCGAGGTCCACGGACTCGGCGAGGCTCACGCCCCGGGAGTGGACCTCGAGGATGGCCTTGCGGCCGATGCGATCCGGGCGATCGACGAGGATCTGGCGGTCGAAGCGACCCGGCCTGAGAAGCGCGATGTCCAGGATCTCGGGCCTGTTCGTGGCAGCCATGATGATGACGCTCTTGGCCGAGTCGAACCCGTCCATCTCCACGAGCAGCTGGTTGAGCGTCTGCTCCCTCTCGTCGTTGCCCGAGAGCATGCCCATCCCGCGGCTCTTTCCCAGGGCATCCAGCTCGTCGATGAACACGATGCATGGTGCCAGCTTCGCGGCCTGCTCGAACAGATCGCGCACGCGAGACGCGCCCACGCCCACGAACATCTCGACGAACTCGGAGCCGGAGATCGAGAAGAACGGCACCCTGGCCTCGCCCGCAACGGCCCGCGCGAGCAGGGTCTTGCCCGTTCCGGGAGGCCCGACGAGCAGCACGCCCTTGGGGATCCTCGCACCGAGCCGCGTGAATCTCTTGGGCTCGCGCAGGAAGTCGATGATCTCCTTGAGCTCCTCCTGCGCCTCGTCCACGCCGGCCACGTCCCCGAAGTTCACCTTCACGTCCTGCTCGCCGTGGAACTTGCTCTTGCTCTTGCCGAAGCTCAGGGCCCCGCTCGCGCCGCCACCCATGCGGCGGAACATCACCCTCCACATCCAGATGATGAGCACGATGGGCAGGAGGCCGTAGAGGATCATGGGCAACCACGAGGAGGAGTCCTTCACGCCCCTGTACTCGATGCCGTTCTCCTCGAGGAAGACGACGAGGTCGTCCTCGCCGTCCTGGATGCGCACGACGGTGAAGGGCACACCCTCGGGATCCCCCGAGCCGTCCTGCCCCGCGGAGGCCTCGCCGGCGGCGGGCAGGAGGATCCCCCGGATCTCCACCCCGCTCACGGACACGTCCTTGACCCTTCCGTCGCGGACCCAGTCTCGAAACTCGTCGTAGCGGTGATCGTCCCTGCTCGAGAACAGGAGCGAGCGGACAGCGAAGAACGCGACCGCGATGAGCAGGACCCAGATGCCGAGATTCACGAGGTTCTTTCCGCTCAGCCAGCTGCGCGGCTCCTGGGGATCTCTCGAATCCTCGCTCATCTCGCTCCTCTAGATATACATAACCATGAATGTCATGAGATCAATCGTCCCGGAACTCTTTCGTACGACTCCCGCCAAAGGCCAGCTGTCCGCACGAGGCCAGGATCCGGGCCCCCCTTCGCCGGCGCACGAAGGTGGGAAATCCCGCGGAGTCGAGAAGGCCCTGGAACGCCTGCACGGTTTGCCGCCCGGGAGGCTCCATGTCGAGGCCCTCGAACGGATTGAGCGGGATCAGGTTGACGCGGCAGCGCAGCCCCTTCAGTGCGGCCGCGAGATCGGCCGCCGCCAAGGCCGAGTCGTTCAGCCCCCTGACCAGCACCACCTCCACCGTCACCCGCTCGCGCGGCGGCAGGGGGTAGGCGCGCGCCGCCTCGAGAACCTCGGCAGGGCCCGCGGCCCGGCCCGCACCGACGATCCGTGCGCGCAGGCCGGGATCGGCCGCATGGAGGCTCACGGCCAGCCCCACGCGCCCGCCGAACGCCTCGCCCAGCCGGATCATCGCCTCCGGCCGGCCGACGGTCGAGACGACGAGCCGGCGCGGCGCCAGGGCCACACCCTCGCCGTCGGACAGGATCCGGATGGACCTGTGGAGCATCTCCTCGTTGTCCAGCGGCTCGCCGATTCCCATGAACACGACGCGGTTGATGCGAGCCCCGTCCAGCCGCGCGGCCGCCACCTGGCCGACGATCTCGGATGCCTCGAGGTTGCGGCGAAAGCCCTCGAGCCCCGACCGGCAGAACCGGCACCTGACCCGGCAGCCGACCTGCGTGGACACGCAGAGAGTCACCGCAGCCTGCTCGTCGCCCTCCGACGAGAGGATGAGCACCGACTCGATCCGGTATCCGTCCGCGAGCTCGAGCGAGATCTTCTCTGTCCCGTCCCCGGACGACACCCTGTCCACGACGCGCGGAGCCGCGAAGTCGAGGCCGTCCGCAAGGGACTCACGCAGCTCCCGCGGCAGGTTGTTCATGGCCGAGGGGTCGAGAACGCCCGATGCGTGCATCCAGCGAAACACCTGATCGCCGCGGAACGCCTGCGCGCCGAGCCGCGAGACGTGCAGGCGCAGATCCTCGCGCGTCAGACCGAGGGCCGGCTCCCGGGATGTGGACGGATCACGCAAGGTTCCAGATACTTAGCGTTTCCTGGGCATATTGGCCATCCCCGTCGCGCATGGCAGTTGCGGTCACGCAGGCGTGAACATGTTGCAATGCCCCAGGAACGATTATAATAGTAAAGCCTCAAAATTTGCACAGAACCACCTTGATCCAGAGGACGTCATGAGAACGAAGACGCTCGCATCCTGCCTCCTGGCTGCCTCACTCGTCGCCGGCTGCGCCAAGGGCTCCGACGACTGGGATGCCTGGACGCCGGACTGGACCCGGGGACAGATCCCGGAACGGACCCCGGCACGGACTGCTCCGAGAGCCCGTGCGGGCTCTTGCCCAACTGCGGCTGCCCGGCGGGGCAGAAGTGCTACACCAACACAACGACGACCCCGTCGTTCACGCGCGAGTGCACGGCCGCGGGCTCGGGGACGAGCTCGTCGCTGTGCACGTCCGAGGCCGGCTGCGCCATCGGGACCCAGTGCATCGAGCTCTTCGGCGAGTCCACGTCTCCCGAGTCCATGTGCTACGCCTTCTGCAACTCCGAGACGGACTGCCCCACGGATGCGTCGGTGTGCCTGTCCTTCTTCACGACCGAGACCTACCCCAAGGTCTGCTCGCACGCCTGCAACCCGATCTCCAACTCGGGCTGCCCGAGCGGCACCAAGTGCCAGCTGCTCACGCTCACGACCTCGGGCACGGATCTGACGGACTGCACGGCCGACATGGGCTACGTCTCCGCGGGCGGGTACTGCGCGGCCGAGGAGGACTGCAGCGCCGGCACGTTCTGCGCGGTCTCGATCAACGAGTGCATCGCCATGTGCACCTATTCCTCGGGCCCCGAGTGCACGGGCTTCGAGATCTGCAACCTGTTCCAGGACGAATACGGCACGGATGTCATGATCACGCTGGACGGCGTCTCGTACGGCTACTGCCGCTGATCCGGCACGGGAACCGTCGATGAGAGCGGTCATCCAGAGGGTTTCGTCCGCCTCCGTCTCGGTCGGCGGCGAGACGATCGCCTCGATCGGCAAGGGCATCGTCGTGTACCTGGGCGTGGAGAAGGGCGACGGGCCGAAGGACCTGGACTACCTCGCGGGCAAGGTGGCAGGCCTGAGGATCTTCGAGGACACGCGCGGCGCCATGAACCTGTCGGTGCTCGACGCGGGAGGCGAGGCGCTCGTGATCAGCCAGTTCACGCTGCTGGCAGACTGCAGGAAGGGCAGGCGCCCCTCCTTCACCGGCGCCATGGAGCCCGGCGAGGCCGAGCCCATGTACGAGAACTTCGCGCGCGCGCTCGGCGATCACGGCGTCGACGTCGAGACGGGGCGGTTTCAGGCCCTGATGGACGTCGAGAGCGTCAACCAGGGCCCCGTGACCATCCTCCTCGACTCGCGCAAGCTGTTCTAAGCGCCTCACTGCCACCCACAGATGGGCACCTGCGGGGCACTCTGGCACCCGTGGGGAACTTTAGGGTGCCTTCGACCCCGCAGGCACCCAATGTCAGGCCTATTCCGGCATCACAACCAACCGCACCGAACATCGCATCGAGTCGAGGAGAATCGACTCACTTACAATTGTGGGGGGGGCTGAAACGGTCGTTTTTTGATCCCCCCCTCCGCCGCAGGGTAAAATTACAACCATGAGTCATCGCAACCACCGGACCGTGGTCTGCGCGGCGCTTCTCGGCGTCGTCCTCGCGGGCTGCGGCCAGCACATCAGGCAGGCCTCATCCTCGTCCCTGACGGACCGCCTGGACCAGATGGACCGCGAGAACATCGAGGCCAAGCAGCAGCTCAAGAAGATGTCGACGCGCATCACCGAGCTCGAGAATCTCGTCCTGAAGCAGAAGAACGAGATCAAGAAGCTCAAGGTGGCACAGGCGACCAAGCCCAAGACGCTCGTGCCGGCGCTCGTCACCTCCGCTCTCGTCGCCTCTGCTCCCGAGGAGGAGACATGGGAGGAGACTCCCGTCGTCGTGGCCAAGGCCCCGCCGGCGCCTCACGCCGAAAAGGACGAGGAGCCCAGGCCCATGCTCAAGCTCTACGGCACGACCTTTGCCCCGGCGCCGGCACCGCCGACGGGATCGGGATCGTCGGTCAAGCCCGCGGCCCTGCTGATGGACACCTCGTCGATCGGCCCCTTCGTGCCGCTCACGCTTCCGGCCATGGGAGGAAGCCTGCCCGACGTGGACGATGCCGTGGCAGGCAAGCCGGCCGAGAAGACGCCGGTGGATCCCTACCAGCAGGGGGTGGTCAAGTACCAGTCGAAGGAATGGTCCAACGCCATCCTCTACTTCGACATCTACCTCAAGCACAGCCCGCAGGGCTCCAAGGTGATGAACGCGCTGTTTCTCAAGGCCGAGGCCCTCTACCAGATGAAGAAGTACCTCGACGCGATCGGCCAGTTCGAGCTCGTGCTCAAGCGCTACCCGTCGGGCCCGAGGGCAGCGGACGCGAAGCTGAGGATCGCGCGCTGCTACCACAAGCTGGGGGACAAGACCAAGGCGGCCTCCGTCTACAAGGAGATCGTCCTGCA
The DNA here is from genome assembly GCA_019310245.1 of Deltaproteobacteria bacterium. Classification (GTDB taxonomy): domain Bacteria; phylum Myxococcota_A; class Polyangia; order DRWM01; family DRWM01; genus JAFDER01. Next base: position 772 of record JAFDER010000142.1, on the reverse strand, counting down.
GTTTCCGCAATCCAAGCAGGCCGGCAAGGCCGGCAAGCTTCTCCAGGCCCTGAAGTGACGAGGAGGAAACCCGTCATGCCGAGAAACGAATACCTCTGGTTGGTCCTGCTCGCAGCGGGCGTGCTCGCGGCACGCCCGGCGGGCGCGCAGGAGGGAACGGTGGAACTGACCTCTGGCGCGGAGGTGGAGGCGACGCTCGACCTGAGCATGGAGCTGGACCACTCCTCCGGGATGGGGATCGCGTTCGACGAGGACGCCTTCAACGAGGCGCAGGGAACGCTGCTGGTGGGCACCTCGGCCAAGTCCCAGAACTTCGCCACGTTCATGCACGCCGGAACCGTGCAGATCGGAGGAGGCCCCGTCCCCGGGTCCCCGGCCACCGCGGTCATTCCCAGGAACTACATCGTGCAGGTGGGCGACACGCTCCAGGGGATCTCGGGCTTCTTCTTCGGCAACCCGGACCTCTGGCCCGAGATCTGGAGCCTCAATCCCGAGATCACGAACCCCAACTGGATCTACCCCGGCCTGAAGCTCGTGCTCATCCCCGAGGGCAAAGGCATCCCGGAGCCGACCGCGGTCGCGGCGCCGCAGATCCTGCTCGCGGCGCGCTGGAAGCCGGGGACCGTCTTCTACCGCAACCCCGGATTCGTGGACAAGGAGATCGAGGAGGCCTCGGGCAAGATCATCGGCTCGTTCCACGAGAACAAGTACCTCACGCACCTGAACGCGGTCTACATCAAGTACAAGAAAGGCAAGGCACCGAGCGTGGGCG
>JAFDER010000584.1 GCA_019310245.1 Deltaproteobacteria bacterium | reverse complement strand
ACGAACGAGTACGGCCTCTTCGACATCAACGGCAACCTCTGGGAGTGGGTGGAAGATCCCGAGCTGTCCGTGAGGGGTGGCGCGTTCAACTGCGGCAACTCCACCCTCCTGCACGAGTGCAGCTACTCGTCGCCGGCGGCGTACAGGTCGTCTATAGGGTTCCGCTGCTGCAACTCATAGGGGAGAGATCACACGCTGGTCAGCGTGGACGTCGTGTAGCCTGCGGTCGAGGAGTCCGGGCTGATCGTGCCTGTCACTCCGGTCAGGTTCAGGGAGTTGATCCTGACGCGGCCCACTGCACCTCCGCCACCACCCGCGTTGCGAGACGTGGTGCCGGCATCGCCGTCTGGAGCACTTCCCGCGCCTCCCAGTCCGCCGTTGCCCGAGTAGCTCGGGTGATCGGTCGCGTTTCCGCCCACTGCCCTCGTGCTCGAGAACTCGCCAAGCCCACCTGGCTGGCCGTGCGTCGGGCTTCAAGTGCAGTCCCCCGCACCTCCACCTCCTGCATTGGCCGCGATCACCGCTCCCCCGTTCACATCCACGTCAGGCGCCTCGATGAGGACCGCACCTCCCGCGCCTCCACCGCCGCCGCCGGCGATGTTGGATTCGCCGCCGCCGTCTCCCGCCGCATGGACTCCGCCTCCGTCACCCAGGGAGACCTGAATCGCGGCGACGAGCTGGAGCGCGCCGCCTCCCCCTCCTCCGGTTCCGGGGAAGGATGAGGTATCTCCGACGGCGATCCCGCCGCCTCCTCCTCCGCTGCCTCCGATCAGGGGAGTGATCTGCGGCCTTCCGCACGGGCCGCCCCCCGATCCTCCGGCGTACGTGCACTCGGTGATCGCGTCGCCGCCGCTGCCTCCCGTTCCACCGAACCCGCCGCCTCCGCCCCCCGACGTGCAGTGATGCTCGGTCGACGCCGTGCCCTCGCCAGGAGATCGGGGGCACGGGCCCGTACCTGCCTCTCCATCGTTTCCGCCGCGCCATCCCCCGGGACCGGGGTCCTGCCCGCTGGCACAGATGCTGATGATGCCGTTCACCACGATGCTTCCGGACGCCAGGATCGCCAGGGCGTTGGTCCCCTCCGCGTGGAGCGTGGCGCCCCCCGGGACGGTGAAGTCGCCGACGACGAACACGCCGATGCCGGGCAATCCCTCTCCCTGGTCGATCACGGCGAACGAGGTTCCGGTCACCGAGTCATATCCGAGGACGGGCCCGCGGATGCTCCCTCCGGACGCATCGCGTATCTCCCCCGTATCCGTGTCCATGGTGATGTCCCTGGACGTACCTGTCAGATCGACGTCCCCGGCGGTGGGGTCCATCAGGTCGGCGGGCAGGTTCGAGGGCACGTAGCATTCTGCCGACGTCTCATCACAGCCGAGCGGACACTCGCCGATATCGACCCAGACGCCATCCTCGCACCTCTCGGCCGTGTCCACGAGGCATCTCAGCTCCCCGTCGGAGCAGGGCTCTTCAACCACGTCCGTCACTTCGGCCGGGACGTCCGGGACGACCGCGTCGACCGGAACGTCCGGAACGTCCGGAACGTCGAGCGCGTCGCGCGCGACCTCCGCAAAGATGTCGGCGGCGTCGGAGACGCCGTCCCCTCCGGAAGCGTCGAAGATGGCCCTGCCCGTCGTGTCGGTGCAACCGGAGAACACGAGAAGAAGCGGCAGGAACAGCATCGCTGCCATCCTGCCAGTCTCGATGCGAGCCATCACGACCTCCTGGCTGTCAGTACGAAACGAATGTCACACCGAGGGCCTTCTGCGGCATCCTGAACCAGCCGCCTTCTCGTCACACTCTACGTCCGAACACACCATTCTGCAATCGCATCCCCCTGCCAGTGACCATCGCCTGGAGAAGATCACGATTGAATCCCATTGCCGTGGTTTCCACGAGTCTTGCATTGATGGTGACCCAAGGAACGCCATGGAGTATACATGTGAGCATCCCGGAAACCCACGCAGGAGACGGATCATGAGAACACGACTTCCACTGCTCGCAATCACTGCATTCCTGGTCCCCGCGCCCGCCATGGCGGACATCCTCGCCGTGCCCGGCGACTACGGCACCATCGCCGAGGCCCTGGCGGCTGCCGTGTCAGGAGACGAGGTGGAGGTGGCCGCTGGCATCTACTCCATCGACGCCCAGCTGGTCATGCCGGCCAACGTCACGCTCAGGGGGGCCGGGGCGGCGGTCACGATCCTCGAGGCCGCGGGCACGTTCACCCTGATCTTCCCGGGCGAGAGCAGCGGCTTCACGATCGAGGGCTTCACCCTCATTCCCCACGCCGAGCGAAGCGCCATCAGCTGCTACGCGGGCTCGGGCGTCATCGATGCCAACGTGTTTCTGGGACCGGGGAACGGCACGACCTGCGGGGGCACGATCACCAACAACGTGTTCGCGGGAAGCGGCGAG
>JAFDER010000583.1 GCA_019310245.1 Deltaproteobacteria bacterium | reverse complement strand
ACCATGGCGATGTCCCTCTCGGCCTGGGGCATCTCGGAGTACCGGTTGAATCGGGGCCTCACCGCGTGACTGGTGGAAACCTCGAAGGCGAAGAGCCCTACCGGCAGTGGCGTACCATCTCTGTCCACGGGCAGACCGAGCTTCAGTGCATGGCGCGGATGAAGCTCCCCGACCCATCCCACTTCCACTCCATCGGCCACGATTGCCGAGGCCGATCTCGGGTGGAGCCAGGGGCGTGCCTGCTCCATGCGCCTCAAGCCCGGAGCCTCATCCCACAGGTCGCTCAGCGCATTGTGAACCGCCCCCCACGCGTCGTGGAAGTTCGCATGCCCGCGCCGCTCACCGACCCATGACGGTCTGGGCCCGAAGACGAGGCCCGCGCACTCCTTCTTCTCCACGACGCCTTCGACCATTCCACCATCGTCAGCCCTGAAGACCGTACCGACCTCGAAGACGCCCAGGCCCATCTTCAACCGGCTCAGATGGTACTGCAACAGGTCCAGGAGACCAGGCACGAGAGAGGTGCGCATGACGTCCCGATCAGCCGTCAGGGGGTTCGCTATCTTGACCGGAACCCACGGGAGTTCCAGATCCTCGAGCCTCTTCGAATGGACGAGGCTGAGGGAGACCACCTCGTCCAGTCCGGCCGCCGCCATGGCCCTCTTGAGGCGCAGCAACGTGTCGTAGTTCGCTCGCTCGGGCGGCCTGGCCTGCACGAACGGGTACGTGACCGGGATGGTATCGTAGCCCCTGAGCCGCGCCACCTCCTCGACGAGATCGATCTCGCGCGTGAGATCTGGCCTGTGGGTGGGCGCTGCAACCTCGAGCTTCCCGTCCTCAACCTTGACCGTGCACCCGAGGGCGAGCAGCGCCCTGAGGCATTCATCCTCGTCGAACGGGGCACCCACGATCTTCTCGACCCGGGGCACGCGCAGCACGATCCGAGCAGGCTGGATCCTCTCCGGATAGACGTCCACGATTCCCCTCGCAACACCTCCGCCTCCGAGCCGAACCATCATCGCGGCCGCATGACGCACGATCTGCGGGATGGGTGAAGGGTCCGTCCCACGTTCGAACCTGTACGAGGATTCGGACTGTAGCTTCAGCCGCGCGGACGTGCTGCGAATGGAGCCGGGATCGAAGTAGGCGCATTCTATGAGAACATCGCTTGTCTCATCGGTGACCGACGTCCCCTCGCCCCCCATCACGCCGGCCACGGCGATCGATCGATCACGTCCCGCGATCACGAGGTCCGACTGGACGAGCTTCTGCTCCACCTCGTCGAGCGTGACCATCGTCTCGCCGGCCCTCGCCCTCCTCACGATGATGAGCCCATCGGGGAGCAACGTCCTGTCGAACGCGTGCAGGGGCTGGTTGTCCAGGAGGAGGATCCAGTTCGTGACGTCCACGATGTTCGAGATGGGCCTCACCCCAAGGAGATGGAGCCGGTGGCGCATCATGAAGGGCGCGGGCTTGACCTTCACGCCCTGGACCACGGCAGCAGCGTATCTCGGACATCCGACGGGATCCTCGATCCTCACGGTGGCCAGATCCTGCACGGGAACGTCCAGCTCGGCCGCCTCGAGGTCGGGAACGGGCGTCCTGAACGTCAGGCCCAGCACTGCCGACACCTCGCGGGCAAGCCCCACGTGCCCCAGGCAGTCGGGCCGGTTCGGCGTGATCGTGTACTCGAGAATCCTGTCGTCCAGATCGTACGCCCTCGCCAGCTGGGTCCCCGGCGAGAACTCCTCCTCGAGGATCAGGATGCCCGACTCGTCAGGGCCGATCGCGAGCTCGGCCTCGGAGCACAGCATTCCCGCAGACTCGACTCCCGCGAGCTTGCGCGTCGTGATCTCGTGCCCCTGAACCCGGGCGCCGGGGCGGGCGAGAACGACGTCTGCCCCCGGCCCTGGCGTGTTGGGTGCCCCGCACACGACCTCGTGCGTACCGTTGCCGCCGTCAACGCGCACGACGAAGAGGTCATCCCTGGACGGGTGCTTTCTTCGCTCGACGATGCGCGCTATGACCACGTCCTGCCCGGGAACGGGTGGAGCGATCACCTCGTCGATCTCGACCCCGGCCTGCGTGAGACGCTCTGCAACGATCGAGGCGTCGAGATCTTCGCCCAGGATCTCGCTGAGCCATTTGATGGACGCCTTCATCGTCAGAACTGCCTCAGGAAGCGCTGGTCGTTGCGGTAGAAGAGCTGGATCGAGTCGATTCCGTACTTCAGCATGGCCATGCGCTCGATTCCGGCGCCGAACGCGAACCCCTGCATGTTCTCCGGGTCATACTTCACGTTCTCGAGAACCACGGGATCCACCTGACCGCACCCCAGGATCTCCAGCCACCCGGTTCCCTTGCACACACGGCATTCCGGATCTCCCTTGCCGCCACACGCCATGCATGCAACATCCAC
>JAFDER010000141.1 GCA_019310245.1 Deltaproteobacteria bacterium | reverse complement strand
CACTCGCTCTGCGCCTTCGCGTCCCGGTAGCCGCGCTCGAGGAGCGCCTCGATGTAGGTGGGCGTGAACATGAGGAAGGGGAGCAGATCGCTCTCGGCCAGCGTCGTGGAGCCCATGAACGCGCCCATGATCCTGCCGCTCGCGCCCGGGAGGATCAGCTCGTCCGGCGCCGTCCGGAGCACGTCGAGGGCGAGCTGGCCGAGATCCTCGGTAGGGCGGACGTGGGCCGTCCTCACGGGCCTGTACGTGGCGTTGCGGTACCCGCCCATGATCCTGTTGAGGGTCCCGAGGAACCCGTCGCCGTAGGCGTCCCGTCCTCCCTCGATCAGCTTGTTGTACATCTCGACGCGGGCGAGCTCGTAGTCGAGGGACTGGCTGAGCAGGACGTTGACGGTCCTGCCAAGCAGGAACAGCGCTCCGGGGTAGGGATTGCGGCGGCAGCCCGCCCTGGCGATCATCGTGGCCCTGGCGGGATCCGGCCTGAGGCTCACGACGAGCACGCGGTCCGCCCCCATCCGGAGCGCCGGGTTCAGGGACGTGTTCTGCCTCAGGCCGCCGTCCGTGTAGCAGATCCCGTCGATCTGCACGGAAGGGAAGATGAACGGGATCGCCGCGGAGGCCATGGCGTAGTTCGCGTCCATCGTCACGTGCCGCACCTCCCGCATGGGATCGCGCCCCGGGGTGAACCGGCCGCCCTTGCCCATCTGGCAGAACACGATGCTCTTGCCCGTGCAGATCTCCGTGGCGCAGAGGGTGATCCCCTTGACCCTGCCGCTGGTGAGGTTCCGGCCCAGCTTTCTCCACGGGATGAGGGCCCTCATCCTGTCGTGCAGAGGCGTGGTGTCGAAGATGCCGGCCACCGGCGGGTGCGGCGCCTGCCGCGGACGCGGCAGGGCGGCGCGCAGGAACGCCTGCCCGGGCCCCCTGCCGAGCATGAGCCTGACGAGGGCGACCATCTGCGGGCCGCCGAAGCCGAGGATCCTGTCGAACGTGATGGACCGCCAGAACTCCACGAGCCGGTGGGAGGCCCCGGACAGGTCGTGCGCGTTCGCGGCCAGGTAGCTGGCGTTGAGCCCCCCCACGCTGGTGCCCGAGAAGAAGTCGATGCGCGGAGGCCGGCCGATCTCGCCGGCCAGCGTCTCGAGCGCGTAGTGGAGCACGCCCGCCTCGTACGCCCCGAGCGCCCCGCCGCCGGCCAGGACGAGCGCCGTGTTCGAGCCCCGCGAGGCCATCGTCACGCGTCCGGCCTGCCCAGGCTCCTGAGCCAGCCGCTGGCGAGGTCCGTGGGATCGAAGCCGCTCTCGGCCTGGATCATGTCCAGCATGTCCTGCATACCGGCCGCCTGACCGCCGTACGTCTCGAAGAACAGCCTCAGGATCCCGTCCAGCGTGTCGGCCCCGATCTCCGCGGCCACGGCCCGGTAGAAGAACGCTCCCTTGAGATACGGGACGTTCGTGTAGAGATCAGCGAGGATGTCCACCTCGCCGCACGAGTCGGGCCAGGCGACGTGGTCCCCCGGTCCCGACACGATCGTGTTCAGCTGGCTGTCGTGGCTCGACCACAGGGCAAGCTCGCGGGCGGGCCCGGCCGCCTGACCCAGTGCACGGGTCGCGAGGTACGTGACCGTTCCCTCGGAGAGGACGAAGTCCTCCCAGCACGCGATCCGTACGCCACCGCCGATCCAGCCGTGCGCGGCCTCGTGCAGGTGCGTGTACTCGTCGTCCATCGCGAGCGTGGACACGTGCCAGTAGGGGTGGTGCTCCATGCCGCCGTAGGCTCCGGCCCCCCACTCGACGGCCACCGATCCCGCCCTGTCGCCGAACGGGTACGGACCGAGCGTGTCCTCGTACCAGTCGAACCCGGCGAGCAGGCTGGCGGTGCCGGCGAGCGCCTCGCTCTCGCCGCCAGGCAGGTACCACACGCTCAGCGTGGTCCCGGCGTCAGTGACTCCCAGGACGTGCTCGGTGTACTCCGCCACGCTCCAGCCGATCTGGTACGACGGGGCGTCGGCCGGGATGGAGTCCGGGAACACGGCCGTCATCTCGGTCGGGACGTTCTCGAGATCCAGGGTGAACGTCAGGCCATCCGTGGGATCGGAGTGGCACGGAAAGAGGTTTCCGCAGAAGTACGGCCAGATGAACGTGTACCCGCCCGGCAGGAGCCCGTCGTAGTTGGACTGCTCCGTGAAGGAGTAGTCCACCACGATCACGGGATCGCTCCCGTCCGAGGGCACGCCCACGTCCAGCCTCCCGTCCACGACGCTGAAATCGAGAGGCCCGCCCGGCGCGTCCACCGACGTGACCGACAGCCCGTCGGCCTCGAACGACGCGGCCGTGCCGTCCGACGCAGCGAGCACGATGGTGGCCGTGGCCTCGAGCGTCGCCAGATCGACGACGAGCCCGGTGCTCAGGATGTCGCGCGACCAGTCCTCGGCCGCTGGTGGAGGATCCCAGACCTCCTCCTCGAGGACGTCATCGACGGCATCGTCGACCGCGTCCGGAGCGGGATCCTCGACCGCGTCGGCGCCGTCGGGGTCCGCACCTCCGCCGCCCCCGCATCCCGCCGCGATCAGGATCGCCAGCAGCCAGCTCCACCGCCTCACGGGAGCACGCTCTCGTCGACCGAACCCGAGATCACGAAGACGAGCTTGATGTCCATGATGTCCCCCTCGAAGAAATCGCCGCCAGAGCCCATCGCGACGGCGAGCATCTCGTAGTCCCCGCACACGGCAAACGCGTTGACGACCCCGGTCTTTCGCACCTCGTTCTCCATCTCCCTGAACTCCCTCAGGAGCCACGTGTCGCCGCTGGCCGTTGCCCAGGCGGCCCCCCACTGGTTCAGCTCGTCGGCCAGCGCGAACGTGCCGCCCACGCCGCCGCGGCCCACGTACGTGTAGATCTCGTCGGGCGCCGGCGCCCTCGTGTACTCGGGCGCTGCCGGCTGCAGGCTCGCGGGAGTGCATCGCCTGGACCACTCCTGCACGTCGCCCTCCCACGAGAAGGCCATCTCTCCCGTCCTCCTGTCGAACACGCCGCCGGCGTAGGGATCCCCGCCGTCGGCGAAGATCACGTCGAGGTTCCCGCTGGGCGCCGTCTCGGTGGCGCCCAGGCCCAGATCGAACAGGGGGCTGTCGGAGGCGACGCAGTCGCCGTCGTTGAGCCCGCCCATGAGCCCGGCGAGCATCTCGCCGGTCGTGTCCGGATCCGTCGATCCGGGAAGCGTCGTCACGGTGGAACGCATCTCGAAGGTGCGGACCGTCAGCTCGACGACGGCGACGGCCGGATCCTCGGCGCAGGTGGTGAGCACGAAGTCGTTCTCGTCCGGGGCCAGCCTCCAGCACGCGCACAGCACGCAAGCGAGCGCGGCCAGGACGGGTGTTCTGGTCTTCATGAGGCAGATTCTACTCCGGGCGGCCGTCCACGCAAGGCGCACGGAAGCCCGCAATCCCCGGGTCCGTGTCAATGCGCCTTTTCGACGAACGGGACGGGGCCATGCGGGGACGCGCGCCCCGGAACAGGTCGGGATGCAAGCAGAATTCTGGATTCGATTGTAACAGCACTGTACTCTGCGATTTCTTGTGATACAGTTCGTCCAGATTTCCGAACACGAAATGACTGGGAGGATTGCAATGAAGAAATCGAGTCTGCTCCTGCTGGCCGCGGCCCTTGCATGGGGCTGCGGCGGAAGCGTCAAGAACGAGGGAGACGGCGACACCGACGCCGACGACCCGGCCACGGAAACGACGGGGGACGTCGACACCGAGGTCGACGAGGACGCCGCGACGGACGTGGTGGTGGACGGCGAGGACGTGGTGCCCGACACGACCACGGACACGGCCACCGACGGAACGGGCTGCACGGACGGGGAGCTGAGGTGCAACAGCGACGACACTGCCGTCGAGGAGTGCGTGGACGGCGCCTGGGAGTCCACGGCCTGCGCGTACGGCTGCACGGAGACGCCTGACGTGCACTGCATGGCGTGGGACATCAGCAACCTCCCGGATGACGACCTGCTCTCGCTGGGCGAGGACTACTGCGGCGACCCGTGGCCCTCGGACTCGGACACCGAGTACGAGATGCGGATGGACACGGACACCGGCCAGATCGACATCTACCACTTCGTGGAGGGTGGCTGGAGCCACCTCATGGAGATGCGTCCCGCGGACCGCGGCCTGAACCCGGATTCCTGCATCGCGTTCACGGTGGTGGACCAGGGCACGGACCTTCCCGAGCTCGGCGTGTTCTCCTTCCAGGAGTTCAACGTGCCCGACAACTACGTCGTCTCTGCCTGGGGCTCGAGGCCCATGGCCATCCTCTCCGAGGAGGCCTCCACGATCGACGGAGGCGTCTACGTGGGCTGCAACTGGCAGACATCGGACACCTACGCCGGAGCCATGAGGTCCGGCGAGGGCGACGGGGCAGGAGGCGAGGGCGACAGCCTGGGCGTGGGCGGAGGCGGAGTCCTCGATGGAGGCGGTGGAGGAGGAGCGTTCGGCGGAGCCGGCGGCACGGGCGGCGGCAACGAGACCAGCCTGCAAGGCGTGGGCGGCACGACGTACGGAACGGCCGAGCTCATCCCGCTGCTCGCCGGCAGCGGAGGCGGACAGGGCGCCGGCGGTGGATCACACTGGGGCGGACGCAGCGGCGGCGCGCTCATGCTCGTCTCGGGCGACACGCTCACCATCACCGGCTGGGTCGACGCCAGCGGGTGCGGCGGAGTTGGCGCAGGCAGCAACGAGGGCGGCGGCGGCGGCGGCAGCGGCGGCGGCATCATCCTCGAGTCGCCGGCCCTCGTGATCACGGGCGAGGTCACCGTGAACGGCGGCGGCGGCGGATCCGGCGGCGGCGGCGGCGACGACGGCGAGGACGGACACGTGGGCGAGGATACGGCTGCAGCCGGCGGCACGGCCACGAGTGGCTACGCCTGCGACGCCGGCGACGGAAACGGAGGCGGCGGTGCGGACGGCAGCGACGCTCCGGGCTGCGACTACGACACCGATGGTTTCTACAATGCCGGAGGCGGGGGCGCCGGCAGCGGCATCATCCGCCTCAACGGCACGGCCAGGGTGCTGACCGACGCCCTGCTGAGCCCGGACCTGAGCTCCGGAGCCTGCTCCGAGGGCGGTCTGACCGTCGGCTGACCCCCCACCGCTCTCCCCAACTCCTAGAAATCACGAAACGTTCCCGTCTCCGGGACGCACAATGATCGTGATGCATGCTAATCTAGGGCAACCATTCATCGAGGAGGCTTCGAATGACCAGATATTCATGCGTTTTTCCGCTTTTCGCTGTGATCGCCATGGGATGCGGGGGGACGCTCAAGGCGACCACCGACTCTGAAACGGATCCGTCCATCGACGAGACCGGCTCGGATGGCACCACGGATGCTGCCAGCGACCCAACCGAGGACGGGGACGAGGATCCGAGCGACGAGCCCACCGACGATCCGACGGTCGACGGAGGCTGCACTCCCGCAGAGGTGCGCTGTACCCTGGACATGAATTCGCTGGAGACGTGCCAGAGCGACGGGACCTGGATTGCCGAGGAGTGCGATCTCGGGTGCTCGAACGAGCCCGACGCCCACTGCATGGAGTGGGACATCAGCAACATCCCGGACGACACGCTCATCTCCGAGGGACGCGATCCCACCGATCCGGCGTGGCCGTCAGAGGAGTACTACTGGGTGGACCTGGACACGGACACGGGCGGCGTGGACGTCTACAGGACCTCCGACTGGGGCCACGTGCTCGAGGTCCGGCCCGGCATCGGCGAGGGCCTGCACATGGGCAGCGGCATCCACTTCGAGATCGTGGCCCAGGGCGAGGGCCACCCCGAGCTGGGCGTGTTCACGTTCCGCCAGCTCACGATCCCGTCGAACTACACCTTCGGGGTGTGGGGATCGCGGTCCCTGGTCCTGCTCTCGGAGCTGGACGCCACGATCGACGGCGGCGTGTACGCGGGATGCATCTGGTCCACCGAGCCTCTGGGCGGCGCCTCGAACGCCGGCGCGGGCGCGGGCGCCGGAGGCGACGCCCGCAGGACGAGTGCGAGCGGCGGGTACAGGGACGGAGGAGGAGGCGGTGGCGCCTTCGGCGGCGCCGGCGGCATGGGAGGCGGCGACTCGGCGATCCGCGGAACCGCGGGAGCGGCGTACGGGACGGACGAGATCATCCCGCTCCTCGGCGGCAGCGGAGGCGGCGACGGAGGCGGCGTGGGCGCAGGACGGCACGGAGGAAGGAGCGGAGGCGCGGTCATGATCGTCTCCGGCGGCACGCTCACCGTGAGCTCGACCGGCTGGATCGACGCGGGAGGCTGCGGAGGCCTGGGCGCCGAGTCCAACGAGGGTGGCGGAGGCGGCGGCTCCGGCGGAGGCATCCTCCTCGAGGCCCCGACGGTCGTGATCGCAGGCACCGTCACGGCCAACGGAGGCGCAGGTGCAGGAGGCGGCGGGTCGTCCGGCGCCACGGACGGCGAGGACGCGTGGTTCGGCTCCGACACGGTCGCCGCCGGAGGCCCGGCGGCGGGGACCTATGACTGTGCGGGAGGCAACGGAAGCGGTGGCGGGACCGATGCCGGACAGAACGCCCCGGGCTGCACGACGGGCACCTATAACTTCGGCGGAGGCGGAGGCGCCGCCGGCAAGGTCCGCGTGAACGGCACGAGCGTGGACATGACCGGCTCGCTGTTCTCCCCCTCGATGAGCACGCCCTCGGCGACCCAGGGTCCCTTGAACGCCAGCTGACCTAATCGGTTGACGCCCCAGAGAGGTTCCAGCATGATTGCAGCCATGTTGAAAAACCGTGGATTCACATTCACAGCCCCAATCCTGATCCTGTGCCTCGCGGCACCGACAGCCAGCGCCGACAAGGTGCTGGTCGAGTTCACGACGGCCGGCGGCACGTCGCTCGTCGCGAGCGGGGATCCGAAGACCGCCCCCGGCCAGTGGGACGCGGAGGTGACGAACAAACGGGTGGCCGCACGCGCAGTACTCATCGCCGAGGCGCGCGAGGACCTCGTCGGCTCGTTCTCGCCCATGCTCGCCGTCAAGGTGAACAAGACCTACGAGAACTTCCCGCTCCTGGCCATGGACGTGGACGAGACGGATCGCATGGAGCTCGTCATGCATCCCATGGTCAGCGCCGTGTACGACGACCTGCAGAGGGTCCCGCTCCTGAGCTCCTCCCTGCCCTACATGGGATCCGAGATCTGGCACGGCGAGGGCCACGTGGGCGAGGGCACGGCCGTGGCCATCCTGGACACGGGCATCCGGTTCTGGAACGGACATTTCGGGGACTGCGGCACGATCAGCGCGCCGGACCTTTCGAACGAGGACTGCCGCGTCAAGGAGTTCCTCGGCTTCGCCAACCTCTCGTGGGGCGAGGGCACCACGGATCCGTACGAGGTGGCCCAGGCGTCGGGCCACGGCACGAACTGCGGCGGGATCTCGGGAGGCGTGGCCCCCGGCACGGACCTGCTGAGCCTCGGCGTGTTCGCAAAGTACGACGACGGCCCGACCTACACGAACGACAGCGACTGCGCCAGCGCGCTCGACTGGTGCATCACGCACCGCCTGGAGTACAACATCGTGGCCGCGAACCTGTCGCTGGGCTCCAGCGCGGACCGCTCCGCCACGGGCTACTGCACCGGATGGATGGCCGGCGGCTACTACGCCGCGTTCGCCAACGCTCGCGACTCGGGCGTCATGCCCATCCTGGCGGCGGGCAACGACTACGTGAAGACGGCAATCGGGCCTCCCTCGTGCGTGGCCTCCGCCGTGGCCGTGGCCGCAGGATACGACGACCCGGCCTTCGGCTACACCTGCGGCACCGGGCCCGTGGTGCCGGGATCGGTGGTGTGCTTCTCGAACTCGAACAGCCTCGTCGACCTTGTGGCTCCCGGCAACGACATCGACGCCGGGGCTGTACGCGGCCCGCTTCGGCAACGACCCGCCCTGGATATTGCAGCGGATCAGGGCCGACGCGGTGGTCATCCCCGAGGAAGGGCCGCAGCAGACGTACCTGCACAGGTACGTGCGGATCGGCAACCACGACGCGGAGTTCACCTACGACACCGGCGTCATCATGGCGTCGAACTACCTGGGCGACCACGTGCCCGACGGCGACCCGGCAACCGGTCTCGCCATCACGGGCGAGATCGCGTGCCCCGAGGGCGAGTGTGCCTCCACCGCGGTGGGAAGCGCCTACCTGGACTTCACCATCGACCATGCAAACATCGGCGAGCTGAGCATCGAGCTCGAGAGCCCCGACGGAAACGTGGCGCGCCACGACTTCGCGGACGACGGCCCCCTCGGCGTCGAGAACATCAACTCCATCCTGGGCACCCAGCACCTGCCCCACATCTTCGACGACGTGAAGGGCGACTCCATCGACGGGACCTGGACCGTGCGGGTCTACGACGACGCTTCCTCGAACCACGGCTACGTCTACCGTGCGACGCTCATGATCGACGCGGCCCGCGTCGAGGTCGAGGCCGTGATCGAGGCCCCCGACGTCGCCCGGCCGGACGAGCCCTTCGAGGTCGTGGTCACGCTCCGCAACCTCGGCAACCTCGACATCACGTCCGCCCCTCTCACCCTCGAGCTCGTCGACGACGAGACGGACGAGATGACGGACATCGAGGAGTTCGAGCCCGACTACCCGCTCTCGCCGGGCGTGGAGGTCGAAAGCACGCACGAGCTCATCGGCCCGCAGGGCACCTACACCCTCTACCTCACGACCACGGGCCTGACGCCGGACCTGCCCCCCGGGCTGCACGGCGCGTCGGTTCCCGTCTCGATCACGTACCGCACCTTCGCATCCTTCGAGGTCGACCCCGGCGTGCCCCAGCCCGACGAGGAGGCGCAGCTGCTTCCCCTGAGCCGGGGCATCATCGATTCCTACTCATGGGACTTCGGCGACGGGACCACGTCCACGGACGCCAATCCGGTCCACTCGTGGGTGGAGGAGGGCGAGTACGAGGTGACGCTCACCGTGACCGGCCCGGACGGGACGTCCGCCACGGCCCGCACGATAGAGGTGGCGATCGGAGACGGCTCCCAGGGATTCGTCTCCGAGGGAGGAGGGTGCGCCTGCGCCGTCACGGGAGGCGCGGACCGCTCCGCGCCATGGCTGCCGATCGCGGCCGCCCTCATGGCCATGTTCGCTGGCCTCGTGCGGCTGCGCGGGCGCAGGAGCCTCGCCGCGCTGGGCCTGGCCTCGCTCGTCTTCCTGGCGTCATGCGAGGACTCGCACGGAAGGAAGAGCGACGCGGACACCGACACGGTGACCTACGAGACGGGCCCGTGGATCTCGCTCCTCGACCCGGCCGATCCATCCGAGGACAACCTGATGGTCTGGGTCATGCTCTCGGACATGGAGTCCGACCCCTGCGACGTGACGCTCGAGTACCGCGTGGGCGACCAGGCCTTCCGCGATGCCACGCTGGCCGACCCGGCCGATGTGGAGTCGCTGGACTCGTCTCCCGAGGGCACGGAGCACGGCATCGGCTGGCTGACCGTGACGGATCTGACCGACGACACGGACGGCGTGCAGATCCGCGTGCAGGCCGTGTGCGGCGGCGAGGAGACGCTGCCCGTGCTGAGCGAGCGCTTCACGCTGAACAACTTCCTCGTGGCCCATCCCAACGCGGTGCTCATCACCGAGATCTCGAGCGCCGAGGCGAACGTGCCCGCGGACTACGAGGCGGACTACGTCGAGCTGACCAACACCACCGAGGATGACATCTCGCTGAGCGGATGGACCCTCATCGTCTGGGGCTCCGGCAGCGCCGAGATGGTCTACCCCCTCGACGGCATCGCGATCGAGGCTGGCAGGCGCATCATCATCGTGGAGGCCGAGGGCGAGATCCCGGGAGGCATCCCCATGGAGGACCTCTTCCCGTGGACCGTGGACTCCGGCGGGGCGGTTGCCCTGATCGCGACACGCAGCCGGGGCCTCGACTTCGTGCGCTGGGGAGGATCGCCGGCCCTGCCGCCCGAGGACATCTCGTGGACGGACGGCCCGCTCCTGCCCATTCCGCAGACCTTCACCGTGCTCAACCGCATCGACGAGACCACGGACACCGACGACGCGGTCGACTTCTGCGTGGCGCGGCCGACGCCCGGCGGACCGACCCGCGGGTGCATCACGCGCTACGATCCCGGCGATGTGCTCATCAGCGAGCTGGACTGCCAGGGCATGTACGACTCGGTCGAGGTCTACAACACGCTCGGCGAGGTGGTGGACCTGGGAGGCTGGATCCTCCTGTGGGACGGCGGAGACGATCTGGGCGGAGGCACGACCCCGCTCGGCATGTTCGGCATCCCGGAGTACGAGCGCGTCCAGCTTCGAGACAACGGCACGGCGGGCTGGTACCACAGCGGCATCCTGGACCTGGGCGAGAACCTCAACATCGACGGGCTCATGCCCACCGCGCTCGCGCTGCAGGATCCGTACGGCAACATCATCGACTTCCTCGCCGCGGGAGGCTCCAAGATCCGGTGGGTCGAGTGGCTCGAGGAGGAGCCCACGCCGATCCCCGGGCCCGACACCACGCTCTCGCGCCGCCCCGGCGATCTGGACACCGACTCGGCCTCGGACTGGTGCCTGACGCACGACAACATGGGCACGGGATCGACCACGTGCCTCAGCCCGCTGGCCATCGACCTGCGCATCAGCGAGGTCAACCCGGGCCGGCCCGACTGGGTGGAGATCTACAACCCCGGCTCCACCTCCGTCGACCTCTCGCGCGTCTTCCTCTCCTACACCTCTCCCTACTACGGCGGCTCCGTGGGCGACTACAGGCTCACCGGAACGCTCGCGCCGGGCGCCATGCAGGTGGTCACGGAGCGCGACCTCGGATCGCTCACGGGCGAGATCATCGTCGAGGGCAACATGGCGCTGGCGCCCGAGGGCGACGGCACCGTGGCCCTGCGCGACGAGTACGGCTTCGGCCTCGACTTCGTGATGTGGGGCGACCCGTCCGGCACGCCGCTGTGGCCCGACGAGTGGCCGGGCCTGGGCTACGACACGCACGCCGAGGACGACGACATCTCCATCCAGCGTTACCCGCACGATGCGGCGGACACGGACTCGCGCGACGACTGGTGCTGGGCCGAGCCGACCCCGCGCGCCCCGAACAACGTCTGCGAGTAAGGAAACAGATGAGCGGGCAGAAGAAGAACTTCAAGCACCACGAGGACGAGATGTGGGACAGGCTCAGCCAGGAGCTGGGCGGCGAGTTCGTCGACCGCAAGGGCTGGCGGTTCGACAAGATCAAGATCAAGGAAGGCGAGTGGACGATCACGATCGACCTGCACTCGCACGCGGGCTACAAGTCCCAGGCCCTCTTCACGCGCATTCGCGTGCCCTTCGCCAACGAGGAAGGGCTCCACTTCAAGATCTTCCGCCAGGGAATGCTCGACACGCTCGGCGCCAAGCTCGGCGTCCAGGACATCCAGATCGGCATCGAGGAGTTCGACAAGGCGTTCATGATCCAGGGCGACGACGAGGCCAAGGTCAAGGAGCTGCTCTCCGATCCCGAGCTCCGGGCCGACATCCTCACCGAGCCGAAGATCCACCTGACCCTGCGCGACTCGGGCGACTGGTTATCCGAGGAGTTCCCCGACGGCATCGATGAGCTCGCCCTGGAGATCGAGAACGAGGTCACGGACAAGCAGCGGCTCAAGAAGCTCTACGACATCGTGGCCCGCACCCTCCACCACCTCTGCCACCACGACGGGGCCTACGAGCCCCAGCCCGACTAGAGGCTCAACCGCCCTCCTGAGCGCATCCGGGTCAAACGGCTTCTTTCACGTGGGCCGGGCCCGAGATCATGACCGACCTGCCATCCATCGGCCTGTGATCCACGCGGCCCGTCACAGAATCGTGTCACAACCGGCCATTCCTGCTCGATCCGTCACGCAGAAGGCCCTTTGTATTTCCTATCCTTCACGACCCCCACCGCCGGAATCACCCGGCATCTCGAGCGGACAGCTGACGATGCGGATCTGGCCGCTCGTCATTCCGACGAAGAGGACCGGTCCTTCCTGCCCTGGGTGCTCAACCACTCACGAAAGGCCCGGAGCCTGGGAAGACTCTCGCGATCCTTCTGACGTCCAGATGCTTCCTTGCTACGGATGATGTCATCGATGCTGCACACGTGGATGCCCTCGATCTCGGAAGCCCGTCCGAAGGCATCCTCGAACGCTTCGATACCGTCCGGCGCGAACACGAGATCGATATCGAATGGGCCCGTCCTGATCTGGACGAAGTCCTTTCCTCGACGGATCTCGTCCTGCTCTCGCTGCTGCAACGGGAATCCGAGCTCCAGGAGTGCCTCGACGAGAGCCTCACCGTTCTCGGGAGTCTTCTCCACGTAGACGTCGACATCCTGTGTCGTGTCCGGGTACCCGAGCACGATGGCTCCACTCTTGCCGATCAGCAGGTACCGGACCCCATGCTTCTCGAACGTCTCCGCGACCCGCTGCGCCTGCTCGTACTCAAACCCGGCCATAGCCCAGCCACTCAGGCAGCGTATCGCAGAAGCGTCTGTAATCGTCCATGGTGTCGAACGAGCGGAAGGTCGCGTCGTCCATCACCGGCTTGTAGGTGCGTACGAATGCAAACTTGAGTCTCTGGGCGAGCGACCGGCGCGCAGCCGCCTCGAAGGACTCGAACCACTCCTCATACTCCGCGACTCCGATCACGGGTGGTGTGGTTGCTTCCTGCATCTTTCAATCATGACATCGCTTCGATCGGGGCGCAATGGAGCCGTTTTCGTTGGCGTTCGTGTAACATCGCGTGAAAACACTGATCCCAGATCCTGGTCTCCGGAACCGAAGGCCCAGGGTGCACTCCCGAGGACGGTCGTGGCCATTCCCGACCGCGCGCAACGATTCCAACCACTTGCGGCCGTTTCTCACCGGCGAATCACCCAGAGTGTCGGGGTCAGACCCCTGAGGCGGATCGGGACAGGGCGGTGGCGAGCTCCGCGAGGCTCATCTCCATGAGGGCTCCCTTGGTGCCGTCGGCAAGAGCCTTCTTAATCAGGTCGCCCAGGGCCGTGCCGGTGTCACTGGCGTTCTCCTCGAGCCAGGCGCCGAGATCCACCCCGGCGGACTCCTGCCCCACACAGTTCTCGGACTTGTCCATCTCGTGCTCCTCGCGTCAGCTGGGTGAGAGGTCTGTCGATCCTATAAGACGGATCAGGATTCCGGCATCGGGATCAGCACGACATCCACCTCGTACTCCTTGCCGCCGCGCTACAACATTGGCATCACTGATACGTAGTATTCATGCTGCACCTCGCCGTATGTCGCGCCAGAGGCATCTCGCAGATCAAGACATTCGATCGGGCCCTCGCGGCGGCGGCTCCGACCGTCTACAAGGACTCGTAGAAGTGCAGTCACCAT
>JAFDER010000582.1 GCA_019310245.1 Deltaproteobacteria bacterium | reverse complement strand
GAGAGCTGCTCGGCGATGGTGTCCACGTCATCGGCAAGACCCTCCGCCTTGAACATGGCGCCGTGGCTCGACGGGTAGCGCCCCGAGAGCACGGTGGCAACCGAGGGACGCGTCCAGGACGAGTGTGCGCGGGCATTCTCGAAGGTCACGCCACTGCGGGCCAGCCTGGCCAGGTTCGGCGTGAGGTTGCCCTGCATCGGATCGGTCACGTCATGGCGCAGCGTGTCCACCATGACGAGAATGATGTCGGGACCGCGGGCGGCAGGCCCGATCCGGACGGGCGGAGGCGTCTCGCCGCCGCGCGCCGGCACGAGGTGCAGCACGCCAGCGAGGACCGCGATGACGGCTGGGGTCGTCAGGGGCCCGGTGAACGGGTCCGGGAGCCTGTCGAGCACGCGCCTGAGCCCGATGACGAGCGCGAAGAACAGTGCGGTGAGAGCGGCCAGGATGCAGGCCTGGATCGCGAGACCCTTCAGCGAGCTCCACACGAGCCTCTCCATGAACAGATCGCGTCCCACGATGAACTTCGCGACTGGATAGCCCATCAGGGCGAGCACGAGCCCGGCGGCGACGGTGTAGATGCCTCCCCGCGTTCCCTCCCGGAGGCGCAGGACCTTCCTCGAAGCGGCGATCGCGAGCCCGATGCCCAGGCCGAAGACGAGACCGGCACACGAGTAGAGAGCAAGCCCGAACGCCGCGACGGAGGGCTCCGCAGCGGTGGCGGACCGGCAGATCACCCAGACGGATTCGGCGGCCCCGAGGATCGCTCCACCGAGCACACCGCCGGCCGCGGAGGCGCCGATGCAGGACGCGAAGCCTGGCCCACTGGTCTTCATGCCGTCTTCAAGGGAATCAGATTATCACGGATCCCATTTGCATTGATCGCGCCCGAGATCATATATTTCGACGCGTGGCGAAAAAGAAGAGAAAGAAGCCGGCCGGGACATCGAGGAAGAGCCTCGCCCCGGTGTCCAGGAAGGCGGACATCGTCCACGTGCCCGCGGGCAAGGGCAGCATCGTCCCCCTGGATCCCCTCCAGCTCTACATGCAGGAGGTCAGGGGCTACCCCCTGCTCACGCCCGAGGAGGAGAAGGCCTTCACCATCGCCGTCTACGAGAAGGGCGACCCGCAGGCGGCGCGCAGGGTCGTCACGGGCAACCTCAGGCTGGTCATCAAGATCGCCTTCGCGTACCGCAAGGCCTACAAGAACGTGATGGACCTCATCCAGGAAGGCAACATCGGGCTCCTGATGGCCGTCAAGAAGTTCGACCCGTACAGGGGCGTCAAGTTCTCGTCCTACGCGGCCTGGTGGATCCGTGCCTACATCCTGCGCTACATCCTCAACACCTGGAGGCTCGTCAAGATCGGGACCACGCAGGCGCAGAGGAAGCTGTTCTTCAACCTGCACAAGGAGAAGAGAAAGCTCGAGGCCATGGGCTACAGTCCCGACCCGGCGGTCATCGCCGAGAAGCTCGACGTGTCCGAGAAGGAGGTCATCGAGATGGACCGTCGTCTGTCGGCCTCGGAGGTGAGCCTCGACGCACCGCTGGGAGACGAGTCCGACAGGGTGGTCACCCGCCTCGACCTGCTCTCGGACGAGAGCGACACGCCGCAGGACGAGCTCGTGGCCCTCGAGGAGTTCAACACGAAGCTCGCGCAGGAGCTCGAGTCGTTCGGACGCGAGCTCAAGGACAAGGAGGAGCACATCTTCAAGAACCGGCTGCTGTCGCCCTCTCCGGCCACCCTGCAGCAGATCGGGGACCACTACGGGATCACGCGGGAGCGGGTCAGGCAGATCGAGGCCCGCCTCCTGGGACGACTCAAGCAGTACCTGAAGGAGAACATGGGGGGGTACTTCGAAGATGACTTCCTCGAGGACTGAGCCCGGATCGCTCTACGTGGTTCCCACCCCGCTGGGCAACCTCGAGGACGTGACGCTGCGCGCCCTGAGGATCCTCGCCGAGTGCGACGTGATCGCGGCCGAGGACACGCGGCGCACGCGCAAGCTGCTCGATCGGCACGGCATCAGGGCCAGGCCCGTGTCCCTGCACAGGTTCAGCGAAGAGCGCAAGGCCGATCATGTTCTGAAGATGCTCGCGCACGGCAAGAGCGTCGCCCTCGTCACGGATGCGGGCACGCCCGGCGTCTCGGACCCCGGCGCCAGGCTCGTGGCCCATGCGCGGGCAGAGGGGATGCAGGTCATCCCTCTTCCCGGCCCGAGCGCTCCGGCAGCGGCCGTGAGCGTGAGCGGCTGGGAGGGTCCCTTCACCTTCGAGGGCTACGTGGAGAAGAAGCCTGCGGCGCGCAGACGCCAGATCGAGCGGATCGCAGCATCGGACAGGGCCGCGGTGCTGTTCGAGGCGCCCTCCAGGCTCGCTGCAACGCTCCGCGAGCTCGCCGGGCAGGCTCCCGGGCACCGCATCCTCATGGCGAGGGAGATGACCAAGGTCCACGAGGAGTACCGGGTGGACTTCGCGGCCGGCCTGCTCGAGGATCTGCCCGAGCGCGTCAGGGGCGAGATCACCCTCGTCGTGATGCCTCCCGGGGGAACACGACCGGGACCATCCGCCGGGCTGAGCGCGGCTGCGGATGCGGCCCTCGAGCTTGCCGACCTGGGCGTGCGGCTCAAGCAGGCAGCCCGCATCATCGCCGGGGTCAGCGGAACGAGCGCGAGAGACGTCTACGAGACGGCGAACAGACGTCGACGTTGAAAAAGCGCGTCCTGTCCATTATGCTCATCTTTAAAGCAGCTTCCGCCGCCCGAGCGCCGGACCGGGGTACGCCATGACGAGAAAATTCCACATTCATGCGGTATTGCCGCTTCTGCTGGCCCTGGCCACATCGTGCGCGGACAAGGGCGAGAGCGAGCCCGTGGGCATCAGGCTGCAGTTTCTCGACGGCGAGGGAGGCGGGGTGCCCCCCGGCGTCACGAGCCTCACGATAGCGGTGGCTCCCTACGCCTCCACGTCGGCCTCGTGCTCGCCGGCGGACCCCGCCCCGATCTCCGCCACGATCCAGGTCGCGGACATGACGGACCTGGACCACAACGGCCGGCGCGAGGCCGTGCTCTCCGACGTGCCCTTCGGCTGCGCGCTGTTCGCCACGTCCGAGGGCCAGAGGCGGTTCATCGAGATGACCCTCACGCCCGAGGACTCCGTCTCGTTGCTCGACACCACGCTCGACGAGCCGTCCTTCGGCCTCACGGCCACGCCGCTCGCCGAGACGGACGGCCGCGTGCTCATCGCGGGCGGGTTCACGACGGCGACGAGGCTGGATTGCGAAGATCCCTACGAGGTCAGCGACCTGTGCTTCGTGCTCTCCGCCACGGCCAGGGCGTACGTCTTCGACCAGGGCTCGGCCCGGGTCATCGCGACGCAGAACACGATGACGGCCGCGCGGGCACTCCACTCGGCGACACCGCTCCCGGACGGGCGAGTGATGCTCGCCGGCGGCGTGACGAGCGCCCTTCTAGTCCTGCGTCCGGGCACTGCCCCGTCGTGGGCGGGCCACGAGATCGTGGCCATCTCGCCCTACGGCGGCACACTGGCCCTCGATTCGTACGAGATCTTCGATCCCGAGGCCGGCGCCGAGACGGACGACCTGGACCGCGACGGTGACGTGGGACGCGGGAGGTTCGAGGCGTCGACCCCGGGAGGCATGCGCATCGGCCGCTTCGCCCATGCCACGAGCTCGCTCCTGACCCCCGGCCTGCCGAGCACGGACGAGAGGCGCGTGATGCTCGCGGGAGGCTACGGCACCGGAGCGGACAACTCCATCGAGGTCTTCACGCTCGACGAGCCCTCGACCCAGACAGGCTTCCTGACCGCGACGACGGGCTCCATGGATCTGGACCCCGTCGTCCGGGAGGCACCCGGTGCAGTCATGGTCGGCGACTACATCTACGTCTTCGGCGGAACGGCCAGGCCGGGCGACCTGAGCACGGCGGATCTGGACATGGCCGTGGCCGAGCGGTGGAACGTCAGCACGGACGGCAACGAGTGGCACGTGGCGCCCGTGACGTACGACGTGTTCGCCACCGAGGATCACCCCGAGTGGGTGAGGATGTTCTCCACGGCCGTCGCACTCGGCACGGCCGGCGACGCCATCCTGGTCTCCGGGTGGTACGGAGCGCGGTGCGCGGACGCCTCGGGCAGCCCGTCTCCGATCTACGACTACACGAGCGACACGTACGTCTGCCCGGCCCCGGACTCTGACTCGAGCTTCACGCAGACCCTGGACTTCATCATGACCACGCTGTCCGGAACTCCGACGATCGCGGCGGCGGACCCCACCTCCGTGCCCCATGCGCTGGGGAGCGTGATCCGGCTCGAGCACGGCGCGCGGCAGGGCCAGGTCCTCGTGGCGGGCGGGATCGTGGACGCCGACTTCACGACGACGGACGTGCTCGACCTCTACACGGGAAGCACGACGCCTTGGGCCCAGGTGGACACCGCGTTCCCGAGCGACTTTCACCGGCTCAACTTCGCGCGCGCGCTCGGTGTGGCAGCCGAGGTGAACGGAGGCAACATCCTGTTCGCCGGCGGCGCGGAGTTCTCGCTCGCCTCGGAGGAGATCGTCATCCTGGAGTCGGTCGAGTTCTTCAACTGGGAGGGCTGATCTCCTCCGTCAGGGCCGCCCCGGCGCAGCTCTCGACCAGATCCTCGACATCGAGATCGTCCTCGCACCTCTCGCACACGTCATGCCGGCCGCGCGTCGCGGGATGACGCGGCACGAACAGCGCACAG
>JAFDER010000581.1 GCA_019310245.1 Deltaproteobacteria bacterium | reverse complement strand
CGCGCACCACGGCCCCGAGCTGGATCGTGTAGACGCAGTTCAGGAGCCGGTCCATCTCCGACGTCTCGAGAGTGCGGTCGAACTGGTACTCGCCCAGCGACGGCACGAGAAGGGCCGATGCCCCGCGCTCCAGCAGGTCCTGCGCGTGGGCCAGCGCCACCTTGATGGGCATGCACTGCTCGGAGCGGCTCAGGGCGATGCCCTTCTGGATCGTGGAGGACCTCGTGGGGGCGGAGAGCCCGGTCTCGAAGCCCAGGTTCTTCATGAGGCTCCGGAGCAGTGGGTAGTGATCCCACATCTGCTGGGCCCTGAGCACGCCGACCTGTCCCTCCGAGAGCGGAGGGACGTCACGGTCGAGGCCGTATAGCTTCATCCGGCGCTCGAAGACGTCGTCCGCGTCCACCTCGCGGGCCTCGTCGGGGTCGGGACCCCCGTCCGTGCGCTCGCTCCACCTGCCGCAGGCATCGCCAGCGAACAGCCGCACCGTCCTACGATCTGCATCGGGCTTCTCGAACTCGAGGCGGGTGACGGCGCACGCGGCGCCGCAACCGCGGCACCGGATGCTGCGTGCTGCGTGGGGCGTCAGCGGGATGGTCATGGAGGCCGGGTCGTGGCACTCGTCGCCCACCTTACGCACGGAGGCGATGAGCGCCGCGCCGATGGCGCCGCTCAGTGCGCCCCAGGGCGAGGCGACGACCTTGCGACCGAGGAGCCTCGAGAGCTCGCGCGTGACCACGCGGGACCTCGAGACGCCTCCCGCGAACACGATGTGCTCGCCCGTCGTCCGTCCGGCGAGGACGCGCTCGACGTAGTTGCGGGCCACGGCGCGAAGCAGCCCCGCGGCGAGGTCCTCGACGGCCGTGCCCGACTGCATGCGGGAGACGAGGTCCGAGTCGATGAACACGGTGCAGCGGTCGTGAAGCTCCTCGGGGTTCCCGGATCGCTCGGCCGCGTCGTCGAGCTCGGAGACAGAGAGGCCGAGGCGGACCGACTCCTCCAGCAGGAGCGAGCCCGTGCCCGCCGAGCAGGCCGTGTTCAGGGCAAAATCGACGATGGCGTCGCCCTCGAGCCTCACGAACTTCGCGTCCTGGCCTCCGATCTCGAACAGGGTGTCCACGTCGGGATCCAGCACGCGCATGGCCGTGGCGTGGGCCGTGATCTCGTTGATCGCGGCATCGGCCGAGAGCAGCCGCGAGGCCATCTTGCGGCCGGAGCCCGTCACGCCGATGGCGTCGATGCGCCGTCCGGCGAGCGCCTTGCTCGTGCGCAGCTTCTCGAACGACTCCGCGAGCGACTGCACGGGCCGGCCCTGCGTGAAGGCGTAGTACGAGTCGACGATGCGCCCGTCCTCGACGAGCGCCCACTTGACGGACACGGAGCCGAGGTCGAACCCGGCGGCAAGGCCCCTGGATTCTCCCAGGCTGGTCGACAGCGACCCGGCGTCGATGGCCGGTCGGGGCACTTCGACAGGCTCAGGCACACGGGAAAGGGAGCCGGGCTGCGGCATGGAGGCACCCGATGAGGCCTCTCGACTCACGCGGTCAGCCATGTCGGAGAGGCTCTGCGGCTCGCCGCCGATCGATTCCCGGGCGCGCAGGGCCGCTCCCACGGCTCCCAGGACCCTGTGGGTGACGGGCACGATGGGCAGATCGGCTGGAAGGTCGAACACCTCGCGCAGGGCGCGGACCATGCCCGCGTTGGCGGCGACGCCTCCCGTGAAGTAGAGAGGCCTGTGCACGGGCCGGCCGCGGATCAACGTGCCGATGATGTTTCGCGCCGCGGTGTGGCACAGGCCCAGCGCCAGCTCGTCGAGGGGCGTGCCTCTCTGCTGGTGGTGGATGATGTCGGTCTTGGCGAAGACCACGCAGCGTCCGGCCACCTGGGCCGCCCGTGGGGCGTTCGCGGCCAGGGACGAGAACTCCTCGATGGAGAGCTCGAGCCTCTCGGCCTGCCCGTCGAAGAACGTGCCCGTGCCAGCGGCGCACAGCGTGTTCATGGCGTAGTCGTCGACCTCGACCCGGGAGCCGCGGCGCTCGAGCTGGATGAACTTCGAGTCCTGGCCTCCGATCTCGAGCAGGGAGCAGGGCGTGGCGTCCGGCATCAGGGGGCCCGTGCCCAGCGCGTGGGCCGTGATCTCGTTCACGCTCGAGCCTCCGGCGAGCGAGGCGAGCATGCCCCGGCCCGAGCCCGTGGCGCACGAGGCCATGATCGTGCATCCGGGGTGCGATGCATCGAGCTGCCTCAGGGCCCGGACGAGGGCGTCGAGAGTGCGTCCGTGCGTGGGCAGGACGACGGAGTCGAGGGTCTCGCCGTCACCGTCGAGGAGCACGGCGTCGAGGCTGATGGAGCCGGCGTCGATGCCGAGGAAGAGCTGGGCAGGCGTGGGCATGGACCAGTCTAGTCGAAAAACTCCTCGACGACCTCCA
>JAFDER010000580.1 GCA_019310245.1 Deltaproteobacteria bacterium | reverse complement strand
CGGGCCGGCGATCATTCCTGCGGATCGGGTCATCGAGTGGAAGCCCGGGGTGCCGGGTGGGATCCCGGACCCATCGGTGGTGTGTCCGGCGTCGGCCCCGAGCGTGCAGGACTTCGGGGCTGCGGGAGATGGGGCCACGGACGATGCTTCGGCGTTTGCCGACGCGATCGCTGCGGCCAGCGACGGCAGCGCAATCCGGATTCCGGCCGGGACCTATGTGCTGCGATCGGGGATTACGATCGACAAGGGCGTGGTCCTGTGCGGGGAGGGGCCGGGCGTGAGCCGGCTCGAGTTCGACACCGACTCGCTCGGCATCGACATCGTCACCTACGACAGGGGGGACTGGGTCTCGATCGAGTCAGGGTACACAAAGGGGTCGACCACCCTCGCCGTCGTGGATGGCTCGTCGTTTGGCGCCGGCGACTACGCCGAGCTCAAGCAGACCAACAACTGGGATGTCATGGACCCGGAGGGCGAGTGGGAGAACGCATCCTGGGTGCCCGAGGACGCCGTCGGGCAGGTGTTTCGCGTGGTCTCGGTGTCCGGAGACACGCTCACCGTCGAGCCACCCGCGCACATGGACTACGACGCGAACTACGACCCAGTGGTCCGGCGCATGGGGCTCGTCGAGGGCGCCGGGCTCCAGAGCCTCTCCATCAGTCGTACGAGCACCGGCGACGCCGGCACCGTTCAGATGAAGAACGCGGTCGCGTGCTGGATGCGTGACTGCATCAGCGAGAACACCACGACCTCGCACGTCGACATGAGCTCCGCTCTATGGTGCGAGGTCCGTGACTCTATCTTCAACGACGCCTACGACCACGGGGGGGGAGGACACGGGTATGGCACCAACCTGGGAGGCCATGTGACGGCCTCGCTGGTCGAGAACAATATCTTCATCCACCTGCGCCACTCCATGCTCGTGCAGGTCGGAGCCACCGGCAACGTGTTCGGCTACAACTACTCGCGGGAGCCCTTTCAGAGCGAGGGCGGTGACTGGACGCCGTGCGATATCTCGTTGCACGGCCACTACCCGAACATGAACCTGTTCGAGGCCAACACCGTGCAGGAGGCCGACGTGTCCGACTACTGGGGTCCGTGCGGTCCGGGCAACACCTTTTTCCGGAATCGCCTCGAGGCCGAGGGCATCGAGGTCATGGACCACTCCCACCGCCAGAACGTGGTCGGCAACGAGCTCACCACCGACCCCAACATCGTGTCGGCGGACGATACGGTGAACGACACGTGGATCCATGCAAACTACGAGGATGGCTCGATCCACTGGGATCTCGAGAACGACGTGCACGAGATCCCGGCGTCGTTGTATCTCGACTCGAAGCCAGGCTTCTTCGAGGAGCTGGACTGGCCCGTGACCGGGGCCGACCTCGCCCCCGACAGTGGCTTGCTGCCGGCCGAGCAGCGCTACCTCGACCTCTGAGGCGGTCGGCGCCCGCTCACGGCCGGCAGGCGGGGCCCTGGCCGTTGCGCAGTAGGTTGCCGCGGCCCGTGGGCCACAGCATGCACTTGGTGCCCGAGCCAGGCACGTTGAACACATCGAGGCCATGCTCGAAGGTCATTACGAGGACCTCCAGGGTGTCGTCGCCGTCGATGTCGCCGAGCGTGGGCGCGGCCGGGCCTCCGATGCCGTTGCCGTTGGTCCCCTGATTCGGCAGCACGACGTCGTGCAGGAGCGTCCCGTCGGCGGAGAGGATGACGAGTCTGCCGGCGTCCGGCTCGAGCGAGTAGGTCGAGAAGACCACTTCGGGGATGCCGTCGGCGTTGAGGTCGGCCACGGTGGCCTCCGAGGCGTATGTCTTGGCAACACCCCCGGCGT
This sequence comes from Deltaproteobacteria bacterium, assembly GCA_019310245.1. Classification (GTDB taxonomy): domain Bacteria; phylum Myxococcota_A; class Polyangia; order DRWM01; family DRWM01; genus JAFDER01. The sequence continues at coordinate 595 of JAFDER010000580.1, read as the reverse complement.
AGTCGTGGCTCCACACCAACTCGGCGTCCGGCCCGAAGGCATAGATCGACCCGTCGTTCATGGGCACGATGATCTCGGGGTGCTCATCGCCGACGATGTTCGCCACCGTGGGTGAGGGCACGCCGCTCGGCGGGTACCAGTCGCCCGGCTCCCGGTACCACGGCGCGCCCGACCTGGGGAGCTGCTCCCAGCCCGCGAGGCGCATCGCGCTGCGGCTGCCGTCGCCGTGGGATCCCTCGAGCACCATCACCGCGTGGAAGATCGTCTCGTAGGGCTCGTTCTCCTCCACGTTTGGCACGCCGATGACCTCGTTGTCTCCGTCGCCGTCGAGATCGGCGGCCACGGGCGGAGAGGCCGTCCACTGCAGCCAGGGGTGGGTCGAGGGCCCGGGCCAGTCGCCCTCGTGCTGGTTGTAGTGGGCCTCCTCGACGGCCGGGTCGAGGTAGCGGATGAACTGACCCCAGTCGAGTGGCATGTCCGCGTAGTCCGAGGCCCGGTTCGTGAAGTACGACGACGCCGTGACCGAGCGTCCATCGGGCTCGAAGGCGTTGATGTGATGGTTGTCGTAGGTGACGAGGATCTCGGGCAGGGGGTC
>JAFDER010000579.1 GCA_019310245.1 Deltaproteobacteria bacterium | reverse complement strand
CACGAGCCTGTTCAACGACAAGGTCAACTGGCGCGGGCACGTCTTCAGGGTGGGGTGGGGCACCAGGATCACCCCCCTTCCTGCCGAGGAGCGCAAGGCCCTCCCCCCGTTCCTCTTCCCCATGCGGATGGGCGACGAGTGGCCCCGGACCACCGTTCCCTGGCACGCGAGGAATGCCGAGACCGGGGAGGAGGCCGTCGACGTCTGAGAAGCTTGACACCTGCCCGGAGCCATGATTTAGTACCGGCCCTGCGCCGGAGTGCGCTCGGAGTCATGTCATGAATCAGAGCATGGGACTACTTGGAAGGAAACTCGGGGCGACGCAGGTGTTCGCCGACGACGGCCTCGTCGAACGCGTGACCGTCATCGAGGTGGGACCGTGCGTCGTGTTCCAGCGCCGCACCGCCGAGAAGGACGGATACTGGGCGCTTGTGCTCGGTTTCGAGGACAAGCCCGACAAGCTCGTCAAGAAGCCCGATCTCGGACCCTACGTCAAGGACGGGAGCCCCCTCAAGAAGGCCGGCGTGAACCCCAAGCGCATGCTGCGCGAGATCCGGCTCCCGCAGGAGATCGTCGAGAAGTACGAGGTGGGCCAGACCATCTCCGCCGCCGACGTGTTCGAGTCCGGCCAGTTCGTCGACGTCACGGGCATTACCAAGGGCCGCGGTTTTGCTGGCGTGTTCAAGCGCTACAGGATGCGCGGCGGCAGCCGCACCCACGGCACGCACGAGGCGTTCCGCCACGGTGGCTCCATCGGTCAGTGCATGACGCCGGGCCACGTGTACAAGGGAAAGAAGATGCCCGGGCACCACGGCTCCAAGCGCAGGACCGTCCAGAACCTCAGGATCGTGGACGTGCTCGACGAGAAGAACGTCATCCTCGTCAAGGGTCCGGTTCCCGGACACGCCCGCGGAATCGTCACCGTGCGCAAGGCCGTGAAGAAGTCCGCAGCCAAGTCTTGAGCCCCAAGCGCCGCTCCGATCACTACACGCGCAAGGCAAAGGCACACGCTTACCCGGCCAGGAGCGTCTTCAAGCTCGAGGAGATCGACCGGAGGCTGGGCCTGATAAGCAAGGGCGACCGGGTCCTCGATCTCGGTTGCTCGCCGGGCTCCTGGCTCAAGTACGCCTCCAGGCGCGTTGGCCGGGGGGGGCGCGTGGTCGGCGTTGACCTCTCGGCGCTGCGGATCCGGCTTCCCGCCAACGCCTCGTTCATCTCGGGCGACGTCTTCGAGATCGACCTGGCGACCCTGGCCGCAGGCCTGGAGGGCTACGACGTCGTGATCTCTGACATGGCCCCGTCCACCACCGGGGCTGCTCTCGTGGACCAGGAGGGGAGCTTCAGGCTGTTCGACAGGGCCCTCGATCTGGCAGCCGGACTGCTCGTCCCGGGCGGACGCTTCGCCGGCAAGCTCTTCTTCTCGCCGCGCCACGAGGAGGTCCTCGAGCGCATGAAGGACCTGTTCGCCAGGGTGAGAACGCTCAGGCCGCGCGCCACGCGCTCGACGAGCAGGGAGGTCTTCGTTGCAGGGCAGGGCCTGAAGGGGTGATCACTGCTCGGTGCGGCCGGGGATCTTGTCCAGGTCCCCTGCTCCCTCGCGGATGACCTCGACCTCGCCGGTGGAGCTGAAGGCCAGGATCGTCGAGGCCAGGGCGCTGCCGGGTCCGGCGTCGAGCACGAGGTCGAGTGCGGGGAAGGCCTTCTCGATCTCCTCGCCGTCCATGAGGACCTGGCCGTCCTTCGTCGCGCTCGTCGAGATGATGGGCGAGCCGAGGGTCTCGAGCAGGGCCTGCGCCACTGGATGGTCGGGAACGCGGATTCCCACCGTGTTGCGCTTGCGCAGCACCAGCCTCGGCACCTCCTTGGTGGCCTCGAGGATGAACGTGTAGGGGCCCGGGACGAGCCTCTTGAGGATCCTGTAGGTGGTGTTGTCCACGAACGCGAACCTGGCGATCTCGCTCAGGTCGGGGCACAGGAAGCTCAGGGGTTTTTTCCTGTCGATGCCCTTGATCTGGTAGACGCGCTCGAGCGCCTTCTTGTTGGTCAGGTCGCAGCCCAGGCCGTAGACCGTGCCCGTGGGGTAGGCGATGACGCCTCCGTCCCGCAGGATCTCGACCGCCTGCCCAATCTTGCGCTTCTCGGGGTTCTTGTCGTTGATGGGAAGGTGCATGTGTGGTCCTCGAGCGGGCTACTTCGACCTGGGGTCCTTCTTGTCCGCGGTCTTCTTCTCCACCGCCGACGTGGTCGGCCTCGATGGGATCGACTTGAGGCTGACCTTGGCGACCTTGGCCTTGGGCGCCGCGATCTTGGCCTTGGGCGCCGCGATCTTGGCCTTGGGCGCCGCGAGCTTGGCCTTGGGCGCCGCGAGCTTGGCCTTGGGCGCCGCGATCTTGGCCTTCGGTGCCGTCGCCTTGACCGGCTTCCGGGCCGC
>JAFDER010000578.1 GCA_019310245.1 Deltaproteobacteria bacterium | reverse complement strand
GGGCCGAAGATCTTGATGGCCAGACGCTTCACTGGTGTTTCCTGTTTAAGAAAGACGTCGAGCGGGGGTGGTTTTGGACATCTTTGTGGCTGGGGGTCTCCAACTGGGGCCAAATCATGTATGATAGTGCCATGGGGCGGATGACCGTCATTGCCGTGGTGGCCGTCTTGTGGAGCGCGGAGGCTGCTGCTGAAGAGAGCGATCACGTGCTCTTCTTCTGCATGGACGAGGTGCTGGGGGCGGAAGGGGAGTGTGCGAGGCTCGAGGCGGCGTTCGGGACGGAGCTCGCGGATTTCGGAGTGCACGTCGTGCGGGGCTCGATCGGCGAGAAGCTGGCCGAGGGGATACAGCTTCCGCCGGCGGTGGCTGCCGTCACGCAGGAGTCCGGGGCCCTCGGAGCCGTCTGGCTCACGCCCGGCGTGAACCATGGAACCGATGGCCTGGTCATGCACGTCTACACGCCGGACAACCTGCAGGTCATCTCCAAGATCGTGGCCGAGTGCGGGGAAGAGGGGACCCTGGATCACGGCGACGTGGCCTTCAGGCTGAGGACGTTTCTGGGGGCGAGCCTGTACTCCGACATGCCCGAATTCGACCTGCCGGAGCCCGAGCCCGTGGCCGCCGGAACGATGCCGTACATCCTCGACGACGTGGGGCCCCCGGAGGACGAGCCGGAGAAGCCCGGGAAGAGGCTGAGGGTGAGGCTGGCCGTGGGGTATATCGCCCTGGGCTATCCGACGCGGCCCTACTGGTTCCACGGAGCCTCCTTCAGGTTGGGTGTGCTGGCCCACCCGGCGTTCGAGATCTTCGTGGACGGGGCTGTCACGGTGCCCCTGACCCTGAGTTTCACCTCGAGCAGCGGCGAGACGATGGAGCTCGAGAACCGCCAGTCCCTCATGGGCATCGGGGCGGGGTACACGTTCCAGCTCGCAAGGCCCATTGCGATCACGCCGCGTGCGGGCCTGCACCTCGGCCTGTCGGACACGAGGGAGAACTGGACCGAGCAGAAGCGGCACAAGGAGCTCAACGCCGCTGTCTGGGTTGGCCTCGAGCTCCTGCTCATGCCCGTCAGGTGGCTCGCGATCAACCTCGCCGTATCCATCGAGAATCTCTTCAACTACGAGTACTTCGAGTGGCAGATCGAGGGGGGCCCCACGAGGACCTTCAGCCTCGCGCAGTTCCGGATGAACATCGTTGCGGGCGTATGCGTGAGCTTCTGAGAGCCTTTTTTGTCCAAACGTGATGGTCACGGACGTCTCATTCATGTGGGCGGCGTGATGAGTAACAAACCGGGGGAAGACCTCGCCGCCATCTACGAGAGGATGAGGAGGCGCATGCTCAGGCTGTTCGGGCCGCAGGCGTGGCTCGACGACGTGCTGCAGACCGCCATCGAGGCGTTCCTGAGGAAGAAGCACACGCACAGGGGGGAGGGCTCGCTGGCCGCGTTCGCGGACGCCATCGCGCTCAACACCGCCAGGGACTGGATGCGCAGGCAGAGGCGTACCGTGCTCGTGAGGGAGCTGTATGCGGAGCGAGGTCCGTGGCCCGCTCCCTCGATGGGACCCGTGGAGGAGATGGAGGACAGGGACCGGATCAGGCGGCTCACGGTCATCCTCGAGCGGCTCAAGCCGGACAACCGCATCGCCTATCTCCTCTACCACATGGAGAACAATACCGTGCCCGAGATCGCGGAGATCGAGGGCGCCACCGAGGCCGCGATCCGCAAGCGCATCTCTCGGGCGCGCGAGGAGATCCACTGCCGCGCACGCAGGGATCCGGTCCTCACCGAGTGGCTCGACAACGTCAGGAAAGCGCAATGAACGACAAGAACGACCCCATCGGCAAGTACCTTGGCGAGAAGCTCACGAAGGTCCGCGAGCCGGACCCCAGGCGCAGGGAGCCTCCGTGGCGGCCCTCGCCGGTCAAGCTCGCATCGTGGTGCGCCGCCATCATCATCGTCGCAGCGGGAGGCTACCTCCTGTCCACCCGCACGGGCTCCGGGCCAGGGATGACGATCGAGCACGCCGAGGTGATGCCCGAGGAGCCCGTCGAGGACGATGCGCAGGTTGCGGGCCGTGTCACGCTGGTCAAGGGCGAGGTGGCGCTCGTGCGCGGAGACGAGAGGTCCCAGCCCAGCGTGGGAGATGAGTTGCATGCGGGGGACGTGATCGAGACGGCGTCCGAGGCTTCGGTGGGCATCGAGCACGCGGGCCACACCGTCGTGCTCATGGAGAGGGCGCGGCTGAGCGTGAGGCGCGCTCCGGCCTCCGAGCTCAGGATCTCGCTCGAGCGCGGTGTGCTCGCGGCCCGCTCGTCGAGGGACGAGGGCACGCTTCGCATCGAGGGCAAGAACGCAGACGTGGTGAGCCGCGGCGCGGTCTTCACCGTCAAGGCCGCGGGGAACGTGCTCGAGAAGACGTCCGTTGCGCAGG
>JAFDER010000140.1 GCA_019310245.1 Deltaproteobacteria bacterium | reverse complement strand
AAGGCAAAGAGCGGCGGCAAGGTCCTTGTCTGGCTGCGCGTGGGCAAGGTCGTCGAGAGCGGCGTCAAGGTGACCGTCCAGCCGGGCCAGAGACTCCAGGACATCGCCGAGACCTACGGGGTGTCCGTCTCGACGCTCAAGAAGGCGAACCCGGGCATGAACCCTGCGGCGATCTGGTCCGGGCAGAAGATCCTCGTTCCCGGCGCCACGAAGGTGCTCGCCATCAAGACCTGGGTGCCCGAGGACAAGCTCGACGAGATCCCGGGCATGAAGCCCGCCGACCCGGGCAAGGGAGGCAAGAAGCCGAAGAAGAAGAAGGGCGATGGGTCGCTCATGGTCAAGAGCGGCAAGAAGGTGGCGGGCGGGGTCAAGCACGTGGTCCAGCCCGGGCAGACGCTCGGCGTCATCGCGGCGGCCTACGGCGTGAGCGTCTCCAAGATCGTCAAGGCCTCGAACATCAAGAACCCCGACACGGTCAAGCCCGGCCAGAGCGTGATGGTCCCGGGAGCGTCGAGCGTGGTGGCCGTCAAGGCGAAGCCGAAGCCCGGACAGGCGCTCGTGGAGGAGAACAAGGTCAAGAGCGGAAAGGTCGTCAAGGCGGGGGTCCTGCACACGGTCCAGCCGGGCCAGACGCTGGGCATCATCTCCTCGGCCTACTCCGTGAAGATCTCATCCATCCTCAAGGCCAACTCCCTGAAGAACGCAAACGCCATCAAGCAGGGCCAGAAGCTCCTCATTCCCGAAGCGAAGACGGTCGTCGCCGTGAAGGCCGACCCCTCGAAGGCCCTCGCCATGCCGACCAAGATCAAGTTCCACAGGATCCACACGGGCGAGACGAAGACCATCACGCTCTACAACGCCAACGGCAAGCTCGTGCAGGGCGGGTACAAGAAGCTCGAGAAGATGATGTTCGACCATCACACGGGCAAGAAGCACAAGATCCATCCCAGGCTGTGCTACATACTCAAGCTCGTGGCCCAGCACTGGCCGGATCACGTGATCACGATCTACTCCGGCTACCGATCGTACAATCCCGGCCAGTACACGAAGAAGAGCAAGCACAATCTCGGGCGGGCCATCGACTTCGCCGTGGACGGCGTGTCGAACCTCAAGCTCATGAAGTTCTGCCGCACGCTCAAGAACCTGGGCATCGGCTACTACCCGAATTCCTACTTCATTCACCTCGACGTGCGTGAGACGTCGGCATTCTGGGTGGACTACGCCGGCCCGGGGAAGTCGCCGAAGTACAAGAAGTGGAAGAAGGGCAAGAAGAACAAGCAGAGCTCGAGCGGCGTCAACCTCGAGGCCGATTCCGACGCCGCCGACGTGGACGTCAAGAAGAAGTGACAGGGACCTGCAGGCGGCACGACCTGTGCCGCATCCGGCATGCGCTGACCCGGTGTCAGTGATCGTGCACCGGCTGGCAGGGACCGCGATCATGGTGTATCCTTTGAAGATCAGTAGAGAAAAGCCGGAGCCCCCCAGATCCCGCGATCCTGGCAAGGCTCTTGCATAACTCCTGCTCTCGGAAGGGACCCTCTCGAATGGGAGAAGTGATGGACATGCGGAGCGCACCTGCGAGGCTGATCCTGGTCGTGGCTGCGGCGAGCCTCGCGGCCTGCCTGCAGACCCCGCAGCCCATCCCGCCCGGCGTCGATCTCGATGCCACGACGGATGCCGCCATCGACGCACCGGGCCTGGACGCCTACGATGATGCCGTTTCCGACCCGGTTGCCGAGGTCACCACGGACGCGGCGGACGAGCCCATCCACGACGTGCCCACCGACACGGACATCGGTGACGTGATCGGGGACGCAGAAGACGATGCGGAGAACGACGTCGAGGATGACGCAGTAGACGATGTCGAGGACGACGCAGTGGACGATGCCGGGGACGTGGATGGTCCCGACGCCACCTGAGCCCCGGCCGCGGGCCGCCTACTTCAGAAGCCCGAACTTGCGCAGCCGGCGGTAGAACGTCCGCCGCGGTATTCCCAGGCGCTTGGCCGCCTCGGTCTTGTTCCAGCGCGCTGCCTTCAGCGCATCGAGGATGGTCCGGCGTTCCTCCTCCTCGATGCTCGAGGTCGAGACGTTCCCGCGCTGCGTGGATGGAGCCTCGGGGACGATGGCGGACAGGCTCTCGAAGTCGCCGGCATCAAGGACGCGTTCGTCGCTCAGCACCCAGGCGTTGAGAAGAGCATGCTCGAGCTGCCTGACGTTCCCGGGCCACGGATGCTCCATGAGCATGCGCACGGCACGCCTCGAGACGTGCTTGCGCTCCGTGCCGAAGCGCAGCGCGAACGCGGCGAGGAAATGGTCGATGAGCAGCGGGATGTCGTCGCGCCTCTCGCACAGCGCAGGCAGCTTCACCTCCACGACGCGCATTCGGTAGTACAGATCCTCGCGGAATCGCTCCTCGGCCACGAGCTGCTCGAGGGGTCTCTGGGAGGCGGCGATGACGCGCACGTCCACGGACTGCTCCGTCTCCGAGCCCACGGGACGCACCACACCCTCCTGCAGGACGCGGAGCAGGTCCAGCTGCATCTTGGAGGGCATGTCCCCCACCTCGTCGAGCAGCAGGGACCCGCCGCTCGCGGAGGCGAACACGCCCTTCTTGTCGCGCACGGCACCGGTGAACGCTCCGCGCACGTGGCCGAACAGCTCGCTCTCGAGCAGCTCGGCCGGCAGGGCGCCGCAGTTCACGGCCACGAACGGCCCCCTGCGCCTCGCCTCGCCAGCATGGATGGCGCGCGCGACCATCTCCTTGCCCGTGCCGCTCCCTCCGATGACGACCACGGGCACGTCGTTCTCCCCGATGCGCTCGATCAGAGAAAAGATCCGCCTCATCTCCAGCGTGGAACCGACGAGCCCGCGGTAGACGGACTTTCCGGCAAGACGGCTCTCGGCCGTCCTGAGATCGCGGCGCGCCTCGTCGAGCTCCTTGGTCCTGCGCTCGAGCATCTGGGTGCGCGCATCGGAGAGCCTCTCGAGCTCGGCGCGCTGCTCGCGGCTCTCGGACAGGAGCCTCGCGGTCTCCATGGCGATGGCGAGAAGGTCTGAGAACGCCGCGAGCAGGTCGCGATCGCTCTCGCTGAACTTCCCCGAGCGGAGGCGGTTCTCGAGGTAGAGCACGCCGAGAATGGCCCTGCGTCCCTTGATGGGCAGGCAGAGGATGGACTGGAGCTTGAGCTCGTGCACGCTCCTGGCCTCGTCGAAGCGCTCGTCCTCCATGGCGGAGACGGTGATCACGGGCTGACCGCTCGCCTGCACCTGACGGGCGATCGACGTCGAGAACTCCATGTGCTCCTCGGGAATGGACACCTCGTAGAAGTCCCTCGCGGAGGCGATCTCAAGCCTGCCGCGCCCGGCCGGCAGGAGCAGGAGGCCGCGCTCCGCCCCGGTGAACTCCACGGCGGAGTCGAGGATCACGTCCACGAGCGCCTCCGGGTCGCGCGTGGTGGCCAGGCGGCGGTTCAGCTCCATGAGCCTCATGAGCGTGTCGCGCCACTCGCCCTCGCTTCCCGATCCCGGCTGATGGCCGCGCGCTGTCCGGAACCCGTCCTGTCCCGGATCGGCCTCCGATCCGTCGATCTCGTCGAAGAGCCTCTTCCTCGCGCCCGAGGAGGCAAAGGCCCGCGCGAAGCGGGACGGAACCTTGAGGGCCGCTTCCTCGAGCGCTTCGCCCGCGCGCTTGATCGTCCGCGAGAACAGGAGGTCTGACCCCGACCGGCGGTGCGCCTCGGCCATCAGGGAAAACGCCTGCCACGAGTAGTCGTCCCACTCCGGGGCGATCCGCCGGCAGCTGGCAAGCGCCGTCCTGGACAGCTCGACGGCAAGCCCCGCGTCCCCGCGCGCAAGGGCGATCCTGGCCCGGGCAAGGGAGAGCTTGATCTCGAGCAGGGTCGAGGCGGCGCCCTCGAGAAACGCGCCGGCCTCGGCGACGAGAGCCGCGGCCTCGTCCGTTCCCCCAGGATGATCCGCCGCCAGCGAGGCAGCCAGGTCGAGGCGCGTCTCGGCGGCCTCCCAGCGTGCGCCGAGCCTCTCGTGGATCTCCAGGGACCTTCTCCAGCCGCTGACGGCCTGCTCTTGGCCGCCCGACCACCAGGCCGCCTCGGCCGCGACGCCGGTGGCCCTTGCAACCAGGTCCTGCCTGCCGAGCCTCTCCGCCTCGGCCAGGGCCAGGCCCGCCTCGAGCCGTGCTCGCTCGGAGAGCCCGAGCTGCGCGAGGAGCAGACCCAGATTGATGCGCGCCAGGACGGCTTCCCCCGCCCTCCCGGCGCTCCTGGCGTAGTCCATGGCCCCGAGATACCTGTCGAGCGCCTCCTCCACCTCCCCCATGCGGTGCAGGAGGGTGCCGAGGTTGAGCAGCAGGTTGGCCATGTTCCCCGTGTCATCCGTCCGCGTGCAGATGTCGATCGACTGGCGGTAGCTCGCGGCCGCCTCGTAGAGGTCACCGCGGCGCTGGTGGATCATCGCCAGGATCCAGTGGGCCCTCGTCCTGAGGCGGCCGTCATGAACCCGACGTGCGAGCCCGAGCGCCTCGGTCACGCCCGCGGCGGCCTCGTCGAGCCGCTCATCGTAGAGCAGGGAGAGCGATCTCGTGCACAGCAGGTCGGCGCGCGCCGCGTCCTGGTCGACGGCGAGACGATCGAGGCCCTCGTCCGCCGCGCGAAGGGCGTCTTCGAAGCGGCCCAGGTGCACGAACTGCAGCGCCAGCTCGCGCCGCGCCGGGCCGGACTCCTCGCCACTATCGGGATCGTCCGCGAGCCTCTCGAGACAGGCCACCGCCTCCTCCCTCCGCCCCACGCCGGCCAGGGCGCGCGACAGGGCAAGGACGACGCCTGGCTTCCCAGCATCCATCGACTCGAGCAGGTTCAGGCTCTCGCTGGACCGGCCCATGTCGTGCAGGATCTGCGCTCGGCCGAGCCGCACGCTCCACCCCACCTCGCCCCTGCCGTGCAGCTCGCCGTCGACGACGGTGAGCATCTTCTCGGCCTCGACGAGGTTCCCGAGGCTCCGGAGCCGCTTGGTGGCCTCCACGGCCATGGCGGCCACGTCGCTGGCACGACCCGAGCATGCCCGGTGGAGGATCACGAGGTGCTCGTCCCCGCCATTGCGCTCGAGCACATCGGCCCAGGCCTCGTGCAGCTGCCCGAACCTCGGGCCGGCAAGGTCCTCCCTGGCAATTGCCGAGAGGGCTCCCGCCTGTATCGCGAGGCCGCCGTCCGACCTCACATCGACGAGCCCGTCCTGAACCAGGCCGCGGATCACGGGCTCGACCGGCACATCGGCGAGCAGTTTCCCGATCCACTCCGGCCGCACGGGCCGGGCATGCACCGCGAGGGCGTCGATCACCCGGCGCCCAGCAGGACTGATCCCTTCGAGCCGGCCGCGCCACAGGCCGGAGAGACGGTCCGGAAGCGGCTCGTCCTCCACCCCGTCGAGCCTGGGACCGAGCTGCGCGACGCGTTCGAGGAAGTGGCTGGCGAGCGCCGGATTGCCTCCCGACGCCTCCCTGATGCGTCCAGCGAGCCTCGCATCCTCACGGCCCAGGGCGGCGCGGATCATCGCCGCCAGGTCCTCGTCGGTCAGCCCCGAGAGCAGGACCTCCTCGCGAGGCCCGGCTCCGAGCAGGGGCAGCTCGTCCTCTCGACCCACGACGGCCGATGTCACGAACCTGCACGAGGAGCGGGCTGCCGTGCCGATCACCCTGAGCAGTCGGCTGGTCAGGGTGCTGGAGCGGTGGAAATCGTCGATCATGACCGCGATCGGCGCCTCGCGCGCCAGAGCCGCCGCCATGCTTCCGGCCAGCGCCTCCATCCTGCGTCCCTGCATCCGGCCGGGCTGCGAGGCGAAGCGCTCGAGCTCGGGATCGACATCGATGCCCGAGCTGCGCGCGCTCCATGCGAGCTGCATCAGCAGGCTGCGCACCTGCTCGTCGGGGCTCCGCTCCCTGCTCATGTCCAGATCGAGCGTCCGCTCCCCCCTGACCTGGAGCTCCCACCGAAGCGCCCTGAGGAAGCTCGAGCGCCCGCATCCCCTCTCGGAGAGCACGACGATGGTGGCCGGTCCGTCGGTGGAGGACGTGTCCATGCTCTGCATGAGGGCGAGCACGCGATCGCGCTCGCGGGCGCGAGCGTGCATCCCGCCCACGGGGGCCCGCCGCGCATCCGGATCCTCCACGGCGCCGGGAAGCGCACGCATCAGCGCCGCCTCGGCCTCGTCGAGAGAAGGGTACCGCAGGGCCGGCTCCCTGGCGGAGAGCTTCCTGATGATCGTCGAGAGCGCGGCGCGGCCCGGTCGCGACCCTCGACGTGGCTTCCACGCGCCGGGAAGGTCCACGTTTCCAGCCAGGTGACCGTGGATCACCGCGTCCGGCTCACCACCGAAGGGTGGCTCGCCCGTCAGGAGCTCGACGAGCATGACCCCGATGGCGTAGAGATCGCCGCGACCGTCGGGCACCTTGCCCTCGAGCATCTCGGGCGACATGTAGAGCAGGGTCCCGGTCGGCAGACCGTCGGTGCCCTGATCGAGCGTCCCGGCAAGAGCGAAGTCGATGAGGTGAACGACCTGCCGGTCATCGACGATCACGTTGCCCGGCTTGAGATCGCCGTGCACGAGCCCCGACCTGTGGAGAGGGCGCAGCGCTCGCGTGATCTCGAGCGCGATCCCGAGCGCTTCTTTCACCTCCATGCCCCCACCGGGAATCTCGAGCGGGGAGCCGGAGACGAAGTCGCGCGTGAAGTACAGCGACGGGCCGCCATCCTCGTCGCGGAAGGCGCCCAGGTCGTGGACGCGCGCCAGCCGGGGATGCTCGAGAGTGCTCAGGACCTGGAACTCACCACGGAGGAACCTGACGAGGTCCTTCCTGCCCGAGAGAGGCATTCGCTTGAGCGCAACGTCGAGGCCCGGGCGGAGCCGATCACGGGCGAGCCAGACCTCACCCTCTCCGCCAGCTCCCAGACGCTTGATGAGCCGATATCGCCCCCCTGCAAAGTCCATGACACATCATTCTGGCACAGAATCGCCACGAATTCAAACCGACGACAAGCCCAACCAGGATACAACCACCTGTTTTCATGGATTGATGACCGGAGACCGCACGCATCGTCACGATCTGACACGCGCCACAATCGATGACGGGATTCGAGGGGCACACAGGCCGGAGCAGGTTTCGTGCGCCCCTGCAGCGAGGAGCCGAGTCGTCGTATGGCTACGTCGAGGGTTCGAGCGAAGCTTCTCGGCCGGAAGATGCCCGGCCTGTGCGTCCCGTCAGAGATCTGCGACGACCACGGTGAACTTGTTGGATGAATCGTCGATGATCCGCGGCGTGTGGCCCGGTCCGAGATGCTGGTTGAGAAACCTCTCGAGCCTCGATTTCATCCCCATGCTGACGAGGAAGTAGTGACGCTGGCCTCGATGCTCGTCGAGCCAGCGCTTGAAGCGCTCGTCATTCATCGTCTCGTTGATGATGGCGCGTCCACCCGTGTAGTAGTTCTCGCCCTTCCAGTTGAGCTTGAAGACGATGAGCCTCTCGTCGGGCCCGGACCGCTCCCTGTAATAGCTCCGGATGATGTAGCCCTGGCTCCAGCTGGAGGAGATCTCGGGCATGAACACGTTCATGGCCCATCCGGCAAACGAGCAGGCCACGACGAAGAGACCGACCACTGCCCACTTGCGCACCCGCGGCAGGAGCATCAGACAGATCACCACGGCCGCCGCGACCGCGAACACCGTCAGGACGCCCGAGTACTCCCACTGTTGACCAGCAGGCCAGGCGCGAGAGTAGTTGTAGATGAAGAGATGGATCAACCTCTCGTAACCCTTGGTGCCCACGCCGGGACTGAAGGCGATGTCCCGGGCCACGAAGGCGAAGAGCGCGAAGCTCCCGGCCACGGCCGCGCTTGCATACCGCACGCGCCCCTTGGCGAGATCGCTCATGAAGATGCCCACAGCGAGCGCCAGCGGAGGAACGGCGGGGAAGACGTAGTGGTGGAACTTCGTCATCATCATGCTGAAGAGCAGGTACGAG